>SKIJ01000002.1 GCA_007116495.1 Cryomorphaceae bacterium
AATAAAAAAGTGGCTGAATCTGCCGTGGTTGGCTATCCACACGACATTAAGGGACAAGCCATTTATGCCTACGTCGCGTTAAAAGACGACAGCGAAAACCACAAAAAAGTCCGTTCCGAGATCATCAACAGCGTGGTTGAGGAAATCGGGAAAATCGCTAAGCCGGAGGTCATTCAGTTTGTCCCCGGACTACCCAAAACCCGTTCGGGCAAAATCATGCGCCGCATTCTACGAAAAATTGCCGAAGGTGAAACCGGCAGTCTGGGCGACACCTCAACCCTCCTCGACCCGGACGTGGTGGAGGCGATTATGGAAGGCGCAGAAAAACGCGAGTAGTAAGCGGATATTGATCCGACGTCATACTTTGACGCACTCTACCGGTTTCTTTGCAGAAAATTAAACTAAGCATGGAAACAGTAAAAGACAATCAGAGCGTACAAAGCGAGCGGAATGAACGAGTACAACACGCAGCGGAAACCTTAAAGGCAGCATTTGTTGGATTGGATGGAGTCATCGACGACATCATCGCGGCCATTAGCGGATGGTATCACTACCCCGAATACCAAAGCAGCCCGTGCATTGTTAATCTATGGGGATTGACGGGCACGGGGAAGTCAGCCGTGGTGCGCGAGCTCATCAAACTGCTCGATATTGAGGATGTCATGCTGCATTTTGACATGGGTGAGAAGCCGGATATCTCAGAAGAAATAGCGGAGGCAAAACTCCTCACTATGGCACCGGTAATCGTAATCGACGAAATCCAACACGCACGAACCATCAGTGAAAACGGATTCTCCATAAATGGCAAAAGCGGTGATATATGGCAGCTTTTGGATACCGGGATGTTTCACTTGAATGCCGATCGTTCGGAAGCACACAACTTGATGAGCTACGTCAATCACCTAGAAAGCATTTTACCACATATCAAGGTTGAAGACGGGTTGGTTACGCAAGGAAAAAATCTGTTCATCAACGAAGTAGAGCAAACCGATTGGGTGGAGCATAATGAATATGAGGAAAATGAGCCGGCGCCGTTTATATCCAAATGTTGGGATGGCTATCTACGGGATCGCTTTCCACAGCGCTTCGTTACCAAACACGATCTTCGCAATCACCTAAAGCACCTCCACCCCGAAGCGGTCATTGCGTTTTGCCGAGAAGCAGCTAAGGAAGGCCTGAAGCCCCAAACCCTCAACGTATCCCAAGCCCTCATCTTCATCTGTGGCAATATCGACGAAGCCTACACCATGGGCGGGGAAATCGACGCAGAAAACGATCCCGATATATTCTACCAGCAGGCCAAAAAAGTGAGCATGAGTGACATCAAACGCGCACTGCTCAAGCGCTTTCGGTTTGAACAGATTGCGCGTTTTGGCAACATCCACATACCTTTTCCGGCCTTTGGTAGACAGCAGTATAAGGATATCATCGATCAGGAACTGGAGGCCGTGCGCAATCGCATGTGGTTCGATACCGGAACCCGTTTTTCCTTCCACGACTCCCTCCGCACCTACTTGTACGAAGAAGGCGTATTCCCGGCTCAAGGAGCGCGACCACTACTGAGCACCATCCGCTACGTGGTACACGCCAACATTGCACGGTGGATGTTGGAAAAAGAACGCTTGGCCATGGATCCGTTAGAAATCGAAATCGGGTACGAAGACGAACACGTTTTCTCGTCTTACCTCCACTACTCCATCGAATTTCAACGAATGCGAACCCCGGTTAACAGTCGGGTAAAACAACTGCGCCGCTGCGAAGACAGTGAAAAGCAAGCCATCGTGGCGGTGCACGAATCCGGTCATGCCATTTGTTTGACGTTGCTTTTAGGCACATTGCCCAACATGATCTTTTCCAAGAAGTCCAGCGCCTCCGACGGTTCGGTGTTGGCGTATTTCAAGGATTCGCTCACCACACGGAGCAATTTGGTGCGCAAATTAGCGGTATTCCTAGCTGGACACGTTGCCGAAACCTTGGTATTTGGTAAAGACAAGGTATCGCACGGGTCGAGCTCCGACATAGAAAAAGCCACCGAGCTAGCCTTGGACATGGCGCGTAAACATGGCTTAGGTCAGCGACTTATGAAAATTGATGACCACCGCTTCCATCCCCTCATCCGCGACCCGCAGCACCAAAGTGACGAATTGGCCAAACAATGGCTGCAAGAAGCCCAAAGTCTTGCGGAAGAAACCCTAAAGAAACAGAAAGCGCTGCTGTTAGAAATGAGTCGTTTTCTGTTTACCCAGCCCATCATGGAAAAAGACGCCATCGAATCAATGATTAGAATGCATGCCGTAGGGGTGGATTTGGATGACATATTACGAGAAGAGAGATATTATCGGGGGCGATTGGGCGTATGAGCTAGTGACAACAATGTGAATGTTAACAGATGATTTTCAAATAACACAAAATTTGTTACTTAAAATTGCGTTCAGAATAAATCTAATCAAAAAAAATACTTCAAACATGCGCTTAAGTCATTTAATACCCCTTGCTTTGGTTGTTTTCGTTTCTGCTTGCAGTAAAGAATCAGATTCTGAAGGTAAGGATAAAGTTAACAATCAACCCATTTCAAAGTATTGGTTAAATCCTGACTTGGATTACGGTAAGGTTAAAGATGCAAATGGTTACGAGTATGCAACCATAAAAATTGGTCATTCAGAATGGATGGCTGAAAATCTTAGATCAATCAAGTATTGCAACGGCGATGACATCCACCACGGCAACGACCCTGAAGAATGGTTTTTCTTGAACAAAGGAGCGTATACCTATTACGACCGTGATTTGGTCAACGAAAAGATCTACGGAAAAATGTATAATTGGCATGCTGTCAATGACGAAAGAAATATTTGTCCCTGTGGATGGCGTGTCGCCAGTATTCAAGATTGGGACGAAATGATTGATTATCTCGGTGGCGACTCCATAGCCGGAGGAAAATTAAAAAGTCAAGGAACCAATTATTGGAAAGCACCAAATCTAGACGCCACCAATGAAAGTGGTTTTTCAGCTGTCGGTGGTGGGATTTTACACGGCTACTCAACTTTCGAACACCTAAACGAAACAGTATTTTACTGGACGGCTGATGCCCCTCATGATGTCATTGCTGATATAAAGATAATGTGGTACGATAGTCCGTTAATTCGAGATATGATTAACAATAAAAATTTCGGAAACTACGTACGTTGTATTAAAGATTAAATACCAGGGATACATCCATTACCTAAGGTGAAAATTTAATGGAAATATTTGAAAGGCGCGTATCTATCACAGGCACACGTTTTTCATTTGTTTTGTAACAAAAAAAAGAAGCAGTCAAGCTAAGCATAAAATTTAATGCACTTAGAACCGGTTTTGAGGTTAGTTGATAAAAAAAGCACCCTTAGATATTTTTCCAAGGGTGCTTTTACTTTAATTAGATTTCCGGTAACTAAAAATGCCAAACAGTTTTAAGAAACCAATTACCCATTACATCACGGGAACTTTTTTTACGACAACAGTGCCGTTTGAACTTTGTACCATCACAGTATAGATTCCTTTAGAAAGTTGCAAAGCATCAATGCGCACTGAACGTTGGTTGATGTTCATTGAATGATGAAGCGTTTTACCGGAAAGATCCATAATACGCACAGCATCTATGGAAGCATCGTTTGACTCTACAACAATTTCGCTATACTGCGTAAATATTTTGAAATCCTTATCCGAACCAAAGTTATCTACGCCAATATCATCAGTCGTAGTAAATGTATGAACATCACTCCACACTGAAGAATCGCCAGAGATGCAGATGCTACTAACATAAACATCGTAAGTTGTTGCTTTGGTAAGCCCGGTAATTGTAAAAGGCTTGTTATTTACGCGAACCACTGTTCCTGCTCCCGGAGTAAACCCTGTAACACCGTATTCAACATCCCACTCTGAAGACCCATTGATATCACTCCAATCAACGTCTACCGTAGTCGTCGTCTCATTGAACGTAAATAAACTATCGGGTGTAGCACAAGTCGTAGAAAATGAAAAAACTGAAGACCAACTGGAGGTGTCTCCTGAAGGGCAAATGCTTCTAACATAGTAATCATATGACACGCCACTACTTAAGCCTGTAAGTGTTATTGGTCTAGTTGTAATAGACATTCTTGTACCTGCACCTAAGGCAAACCCAACTTCTTCATACTCCACTTCCCACTGAACAGCAGATCCGACTTCAGCCCAATTTAATTCTACCGTTGAGAACGTTTCATTAGCTGTGGACAAAGAATCAGGAGTCGCACAAATCGTTGTAAAGCTTTGCGCATTTGACCAATCGGATGTGTCGCCCGAAGCACAAATGCTTCGCACGTAATAATCAAAAGCAGTACCTGATGCTAAACCGCTCAAAAGAAACGGTCGTGCATTTACCATTTGTGTAGTTCCACTTCCCAATGTGTAACCGGTTACTCCATATTCAATTTGCCATTCGATTGCACTTCCTGGCTCATTCCACGTCAATTCTACAGAAGATGTTGTTTCATTCAATGACGTTAGTGAATCCGGCACTCCACAAAGAGTTGTAAACATTTGGACTTGGCTCCATTCAGACGTATCGCCGGTCGCACAAAAGCTTCGCACGAACACATCGTATGTTACCCCGCTATTGAGTCCAGTAAATATAAATGGTGACGTGGTAGTAAACACATTATTACCGGTGCCTTGAACAAATCCGGTGGTATCGTATTCAATTTCCCATTGCAACACAGAATCGGAATGAAAAATAGACAATTCCGCTTCATCAACACCTATGTTTCCAATAAATATAGAATCCGGGGCATTACAAGCCGGTGAAGCAGTTTGCAATCTCATAATTCTATTTACGGTATCATTTCCGTATCTAACAAAATTACCACCAACGATGAGGGTTCCGTCAGGCTGAAATTCAGAACTCAACACCAACCCTGATGCGCCATTACCTGTGGGAACAAATGAAGCATCTAAAGAACCGTCGGGATTAACGCGAGCAATGTTTCCGCGATTAACTCCATCATAGGTGCCAAATCTACCACTGATAACCATCCTTCCGTCGGCTTGCAGAGAAATAGAATTGACCTGAGGACTGGTCCAACCAACTGCACCTGCTCCGGGGTTAAATGTTGTATCTAAAGAACCGTTGCTATTTAATCGGGCTATTCTTGCCCTAGGAACACCGTCAATAGACGTAAATTGGCCTCCTATTAAAATTTTTCCGTCAGGCTGAACAGTAATAGCCAAGGGACGATTATTAGGCCCACCTCCAGGGTTGAAGGTTGTGTCTACAGTACCATTTGGATGCAATCGAACGATTCGAGTAATCGGGACACCACCAAAATTACTAAATGACCCTCCTACTAGGATTTTTCCATCGGGCTGAAGTGCAATTGAGTTAACAGACCCAGAGCCTGGTCCTGAGCCGACTAAAAAAGAAGGATCTGTTGTCCCATTGGAGTTTACACGAACAATTCGCGCATTATTAGTTGAACCATTAAAGCTAGAAAAGCCTCCAATAGCAATGATTTTACCATCAGGTTGTAGCGCAACTTTTATGACACTCGCATTACCACCTTGACCTAAGTAATTTAAATCTGGACTCCCATCTGCATTCAACCTGGTTAAAACCGATTGATTTCGACCATTAAAATTTGAAAAATTACCGGCAACAATTAATTTTCCGTCCGGCTGCTGCACAACGTCATACACAGCTGTATTTGCTCCTGTTCCCGGACTAAACGTGGTGTCTATCGAACCATCTCCATGGAGTCGAACCATTCGTGTATAGGACTCACCGTTGAATTCAGTGAAATCACCACCAACTACAATTTTTCCATCCGAAGTTGTTTGTGTTGCAAATACTTGACCGTTTGCCGCTGTGCCTGTTTGAAAACTGGGATCCAAAGCGCCATCTTGTGCTGAAGCAAAAAATGAAACAGCAAAAGTCAAACATGTGCAAAGTGAAGTGAGCGTGTATTTTTTTTTCATGTTATTGTTTTAATTTACAAACACATATGAAAGATTTATTTTACTTAAAAAACGATGCTTTCTACACATAAATGTTTGCGTTACTAAGTGATTTTTTTTTATTTGATTAAAAAAACACCGGAAAAGCTAAACGTTATTGTTATAAAAACAACAAAAAAAATATTTTTTTTTGCACGCAATAAATGACAGCTAAAAAGCAAAAAAGTGAATAAACAAAATTCTTGACACGACAAACCAAACGACATATTTTGTCGCGCTTATTGTTTATTTTTGTTGAATCAGAGCCGTAGAGTGTACCTTCCCTACAACTTTACAAATCAACGACTAAACGACTAAACATCTAAACAAACATGTCCCAACGCGAAACCACCCTCCGTCACCATCTCATCATCAAGAAAGTCCGCAAGAGTCGACCAAATTATGAAGAACTGCTGGATTACTTGGAATACCAATCCGAACTACAGGAATTTGACTTCAGCATCTCGAAGCGCACCCTACAGCGTGATTTAAACGACATTCGTTTGATCTACAAAATCGACATCAAGTACCATTTCAAACACAAGCACTACTATATTGAGGATGACAGTCAAGACGATGAGCAAACTCGCATTTTTGAGGCCTTGGATGTGTTTAATGCGCTTAACGTCACCGATAGACTCAGCGATCACATCCACTTCGAGCAGCGCATGCCAACGGGAACGGAGCATTTGTTGGGATTGCTACACGCGATAAAAAATAGCAAAGTCACCGAATTTGAGCACCACAAGTACTTCGACAATCCGCCCACAGAACGTCGCGTTGATCCATTAGGCATCAAGGAATTCCGCAGTCGCTGGTACCTGGTGGCCCGCGACCATAAAGACGGCCGCATCAAAACCTTCGCCCTCGACCGCATGAACCACATTCACGTGACGCGTGACGCCTTCACCCCACCGGAGGATTTCAATTTGCGTGAATATTTCCGCTATAGTTTTGGTGTAATCGTAGGCGGTGAAAGCAAACCCTCGCCGGTGGAGCTATCGTTCACCCCATTTCAAGGCCATTTCATCAAAACCCTACCGCTGCACCCCTCACAGGAAGTCCTTATTGATAACGACAAGGAAGTCCGCATACGCCTCCTCGTCCACGCCACCCACGATTTCCAAATGGAACTACTCTCCATGATGCCCGAAGTTCGCGTACTCAAACCCAAATTTTTACGCGATGAAATGGCTAAGAAAATTCGGAAAGCGGCGAAGGGGTTGGAAGGTTGAGGACTTTAAAAAAAGCATCATCATAAGAGAGGTAAAGCATTTACATTTATACAATCACACACCTATCCACGCTTTCCAAAAGGATATGATTTGGTTGACTTTGAAGGTATGGTTAGAATTCTTGAAAAAGAAGCTTCCATTAAATTAATGACAAAAAAATGATTATTGCATAACTGCACAAAATCCAAAATTTTTAAAAATAATAAGCAATAATTCGTTTTTACAGAACATACATTAAACCAGCACCTCCTTCTACCTTTACTCGTCTAAGACGCCATGAGCCGAACCACTTATAGGCAACCGCATATATAGATGCTGAAACATATCTGAGACAGTCACCTTCGTTTTCTTGTGGCAATTGTTTTTTTATAAATGCAGATACTTTATACCCACCTAGCCAAGACTTCTTCATTCTCATAACGAGTCCTGGACAAGAACCTGTTGTATCGCTCAACAAAAGTAATTGCCCCATAAAGACCAAGGAATCTGGATCCCAGATGGTTTGTCGGTCGTAAAATATCCTATCATTACAAAACAACTCGGGTTGAGCCTGAACCACACGAATAAATCGAGGATTGTCGAGTAACAATTGATACACTTCCTGTGGAGGTTCAAGAATTTGGCCGTTGGTTGCAAAACAACCCATTAAAAGCAAAGACAGTAAAAATGATTGTAGTTTATTATACATGAAGTTAAAAATACTACGCTTTAATGCGTGCTTATAAAAATCACCTTTGCAAAAACTTTCCGTTTTCTACGACAAACACTTTACCATCCTGTTTAAATCCACTCCCATCACTTTCCTTTTCTCTAAACGTTCCTTCAAAAGTAAAGCAAACTCTACCTCCTGTACTAAAAACCTCCTCAAATTCAAAAAAATGAGGTGAATCACAATCAAGGTAATAACTAATACCGGGGAAGTATGCTAGGGAAGCTTCAACAATTTCCAAGCAATCGTATTTGCCAATATTGAGACGATAGGTGTCGAAGATAATGTCTATACCATAATTTAAACCTGTAGATTCAGAACTTGCACCAAAAACCATCCTAACCTTGTTCTCAAAGTAAAACTTAAATAAATTTTGTCTTTCTTCTACGGTCATAGCCACATCCCCATTCACGGTCATACTGGAAAAGCTACGCTCATGAGAACAGTCAAGTGAATCCGCAGGATAACGAATGTCTTCATCAATTTTACAACCTAACATCAGTACCAGAATGACGATATGAATGACGATTTTTTGCAATTTTTTTGCTTAGTTTAAATTGATAAAAATTCTAAATCCTGTATGGTTATAGAAGACATAGGGATTCCATTCGCCTTCTGTAAATAACTCTATACCATAGAAACCATCATCAAAATCTTTCAGTTTACTACTGATACCATAAGCAAGTCCAATGGCGGTGTAATAAATCTCTTCTGCATAAACATATGTCGTAGTAAACCAACCACTTGAATAACTGGTTATTGTTTCTCCTTCTGTAACTCCACAGGTGTATGAAGCACCAATAGTGACATTTAGTCTTTCCCAAAACCTCAATCCAACCATCAAGGCGTGCGACTCAATTCTTCTGATTGGGTAAAGATCAACACCCCCAAAACCTATACTACCTCCACGAAATCCTCTTCTATGATTTGATTTTCCATTTAGATACCTATAAACAAGCAACATATTATCGTGATTCAGTGTTGCGTTTAAACTGTGTGCTCTTCCAAAATCCAGCACATCTATACCCATTCCATAGCTTAAGCTTAGCACTGTTTTCTTCTCAGACTGTGAAAAAACAGCATAGCTTGACATAATAAATAGAAGCACCAATATCTGGTATCTTATCATCATATGCCACAAAGGTAAGAAAATTTTTTAAAAATTTAGACTTAACAAAGTAATATTGCAGATAATAAGCCACCTAGGCTCCGCCTCTATTTTGTGATGCTGAATGACGTTTTGAAGGTTACTAGTCACGATTGAAAAGAAAATGTAATCGGCACAAAAACATAAATCAAGAAGCTATCTCTATATTCACAAGCTTTAGAGGCGGAGCCCTGACACCTGAAAATAGATGAGGCATAAATATTTAGATAACCTACATTTGTACTAAACATACAGTACACCCATTAAGCCTATGGTAAATTTTTGGGAAAGCAACGTAAAGCCTTTAAACTTTCAAGAACAGCTTGGAAAACCCACTGCTGTATATACCACAAAAATGTCATACACCGGATATATTCAAAGTGTTATTGGTTTAATACTATTCATAATAGGCTTGCTTTCCGTCGAATTGAGGTTCCTTGTCATTTTTGGTGTTTTTCCTTTATTACATTTTACAGGAACTCGATTTCGATTTATTGCATTCTTTAGCAAAGGATTGGTCATCAAAGAACGTTTTAGTCACAAAGTCGTATTTTTCGATGACATTATCGCATACAAAATTGTAAAACTGAACAAACTTTGGTATTTACTTTTAAGAAACAATGCCTTTAATAAATCCATAGATTTAAAAACTATTGATGGCACTATTTCAATTGGATCATCCGGACGAATATTAAAATCACACACCTATCCACGCTTTCCAAAAGGATATGATTTGGTTGACTTTGAAGGCATGGCTAGACTTCTTGAAAAAGAAGTGCCCAGTAAATGAAAAATAAATGACTGAAAAACAAATCAGTTAGTTATCGAGGGAGAGATGGTTTTATTAACATTAAAATTATTGCTCATTATCCTCCATCTCTTTGATTCGCTGTTTCCACGTATTCATATCACTTAATGTTTGCAGCAAATATGTAGAAAAGAAGAATGCTGTTAAGCAAATGCTGATCGCAAATAATACCCCTGTAAGATAAAAGAAAAAATACCCCATTACCAGCAGCGTAACGATGAACAGTGTGATAAGCAATGATGCTTGTGCGTGCTTTAAGCCGCTGGAAAGAATTAGGTGGTGAAGATGTGTTCTGTCGGCTTCAAAAGGACTTTTCCCCGCTTTAATTCTCTTTCTAAAAACACGCAAGGCATCGAATACGGGCACAGCCATAACCAAAAAAACAAGCGTAAGCGTCACATTGAATTTCGGTGTTGTAGCTGCCGCTTGCAACATTTTTATAGAAGACGCTACCAAAATTAATCCGATTACCAAAGATCCAGCATCACCCATAAAAATCTTTCTTTTCTTTGACAAATTGAAGTACAAGAAGGAAATCAAACCGCCCACAAAGGTGAGAAATACCAAAGAGAGATTAGGCATGTCTAACATGAAAGACAATACGGTAAAAACACTAAAACCAACAATTGAAAGACCGGCCGCAAGACCATCAATACCATCCATCAAATTAAAGGCATTTACAACACCGGTAATCACCACAATAGTAAGGATGTACTGTATCCACTCTTGCAGTTCGTACACCCCAAATAAACCGTTTAGGTTTTCAATCCTAATCCCTTGCATAAAAATAAAATGTGCGATTACCAGCTGAATGGCAAGTTTTAAAGACGCACGGATATCAAAACGATCGTCCAGGACACCCATAACCAGCATAACAAACCCCGCAAGAAAAATATTGATTAAATTAAACGATTTAGACTGGAAGGGAAGAGCAATACCTAACGACAACACAGTAGTTATAAACAACACAATACCTCCTACTAATGGAACATGGTTTTGATGAACCTTACGCTGATTGGGCTTATCTACCAAACCTAATGAGATGGCAATTTTTCTTGCTACGGGTGTCAGAAGTAAACTCAATAAAAGAGCGAGCAATGGGGTAACGATCAATGTTGGTATCATAATCTATGGTGGGTATTTATATTAAAACTGGTTGACTGGTGTCTTCAAATGTGCCATTCCGTTTTCCAGCAGTTTTTTGTACTGAAGCTTTGAAGACTTAGGCGTTATGGAACTTTTTGATTTGGTGCGCAATGCCTCCGAAATAAGCAAATCGTACTTGAAAGCAATTTTTGACCATACATAACGGCGTTTAGCAGTACGTTCCATCATTTCTCCTAATTCGTTTAAACGTCCGTAATCAAGGGATTCTATTGTTTGTATCAAATCATCCAAATTTTTAAAATATAATGCTTGGCGTTCAGTCGTTACACGGTTGTAAGATACACCGTACGCCAAGATTGGAAGACCGAGGTACATGGCCTCTACCAAAGATGGATTGGTTCCACCTGCAGAATGTCCATGGACGTAAAGCGAAGCGTTGCTGCGAATAACATCAAGCTTTGCTTGGTCATAAATGGGATCCAAAATATGAATGTTTGGATGGTTTGAATACTGTGCCTTCAATCCAATACCGTACGCACTATTTTTCCAATTGCCTATAATTACCAAAGGAAGCGTAGATGTTTTGGAAAAGGCTTCCAAAATGAGGTGTACGTTGTTTTCCGGCTCAATGCGACAGACCTTAAATGCATAAGGTGACGCTAAAAAACTGAACGCATGAATGTCTTCCTCCGTTGGTGTAATTTTCAAGGTATGATCGGCACCGTACTCAATGATGCGGCTGAGTGTTCCGTAGCGTGCAGCTGTGTAATCCTGAATCGCTTCATTATCAGAAATGTCGATATGTGAATAATTAACGGCAATTTTTTCTGCCCAAAAAAGGTATAGTTTGGCAAACAAGCTCCACTTGTCACGCTTCCACTCGATTCCGTCAATGGAAATGATGATTTTTTTGTTGGTAAACAAACGAACAAAGGGAAGAATCCACGCGCCGGCAACACCAAGAACCATCAACACATCGGCAAAGAACAAGGAACGAATAATGGAAATGCTATCGTATAGGATGCTTTGAACACCATTGGCGTCGAGCGGAATATACTTCAACGAAGCCCCTTTATATGTTTTACGACGCTCCTCCTTTGCGTACTTCTTTCCCGAACAGAAAACAGTGATATCGTGCTTGTCACCTAAATCTTCAATAAGGTGCTCAGCTAGGGTTTCAAAACCTCCATAATTGGCAGGAACGCCCACTGTTCCGATAATGGCTACACGATTTCTTTTTGCAAATGACATGGTATTCGTTTTTTACTTTCCATGTGTAAAACGAATGAAGTGCCAAATACTAAAAAATTGACTTAGAACACATTAGAAAGTATGCCAAAGAGCTTTTGTTCCACTATTTGGAAACCTGACGTAAAATGGAAACCGTGTGAGTGATTTGTTTGGCCTCACGAAACAATGCCAGTCGCTGCTTTGCAGCCTCACTCATCTTCTGGTAGCGTGCCGCATCTCCCAAGATGTAACGCAACCCATCCGAGAGTTTCTGACGATTTCGAGCATCAATGGCCAAACCGGTCTTTCCTTCCTCAATCACCTCCAAAATCCCCCCAACCGGAGGAACAATGCTGGGAAGTGCATAAACCATACCCTCAACGATGGTAAGTCCAAACGTCTCCACCCAACGATCGACATCGGATAGGTTGACAATGATGTCTGCCCGAGAAAAGAAGGGATGTAGATTGCTTTGGGCATCAAAAATCTTGAGGTTTGATGGCAAGTCTGCATCTCCACCGAAAAAGTCGTCGATTTCTGCTTGCGTGGCATTGAGCACCAATTCAAACTGATAATCGGGATTATCGGTGGCTAAGTGCACGTATTCCCAAACACCTTTATAGGTTTTGAGGGAGCAGATCATCAAGACATTGCTGCGCTTGGGCGAATCGTTATTGACTTGAACCTTTTGCAGAAAAGTCTCGTCGATGGAATTGTAAACCAAGTGATTTCGCTTGTGGTGCAAAGCGTGCGCCTCCTGAACATAGCGGGAAACGTTGATGATGTCGTGCGCGCATAAGTCAACCATTTTAAACAAAAACCATTTGAGTATAACCGGACGCACACTGCTTTCGTGAACGTGATAAATCACCCGCGCCCCCTTCATTTTCCCTATAAAGGCGGCGCCAAAAGGCAAAACAGTATTGACATAAATGATATCGTTTTTGGAAATGCTTCGATACAATTTGACAAACAATATTAGCTGACTCAACGCAAAGTAAACCAATCGAATGAGTGGATTTTTGCTGTACGTGTACCAAATGCGATGGTACTTGACGCTATCAATTCCGCCTAGAAACCCGGTAGATTCAGAATGGGTGCCCAAGTGAACCTCAAAGCCCTCATCGAGCCAGCCTTTGAGCAGTTGTGCCAAAACCTTGGGGCTCCCACTTCTGTCGTTCAACAAGTGAAACGCAAAGATTCTTGGGCTCATGTAACAGCTTCTTTTTGCAAAACCTCCTGATAAATTGCGTGCAGCTGCTCCGATCGATTATCCCAATCAAAGGCATCTTCAAAACGCTTGCGAGCAGCTTGACGCACTTTGCGGTGCTTTTCCGGCTGAAAAAAGAGTTGACCAATTGCTTGAGAAAGCCCATCCACCGTGCCTTTATAGCTCTGTGGCTGAACAGCAATTCCGCATTCCGGCGTGATAAATTCTCCCGGTCCGTCGTTGTCTAAACAAACCACGGGAACACCAAACGACAAGGCCTCAGCCACCACCATACCCGCGCCCTCATGCGAAGGAAAAAGAAACAGTGCCGACTTTTTAAACATGTCCATCAGCTCCGTTCTGGCTATCCAAGAAACGATTTCTACGTGGTTTTCAATGCCTAGTGCTTTGATGTCGCGCTCCATTTGATCCTTCATGCGACCACTGCCTACCAAGGTCAATTTAACCCGTCTTCGCTCACGTTCACTTAGCTTGTGAAAAAAACCGGCAAACGCCTGAATACTCAGATCAAAGCCTTTCAGCGGAACAAAACGACCAGCGGAAATGATATTAAACTCCTTGCTAAAATCGACCTCCTCATGCCAGCCAAAATCCTGAGTGGCTACGGAGGGAATAATGCTGAATTTATCTTTCAGCTTCAATACTTTGGCGGCCGATGTATTCATGCAAATGATATGCTGAGCCTTTTGTTTGGTTTTCCTAAGGTTAGACGAAACATTCCAAAAGTATTTTTTCACCAACCAAGTCAGGGTATCCTTGAGCTTGTCCTTCCAAAAGCTCAAGTATTGATGGGGAATATAAGAGTGATGCCCCACCGGTCCCCAAACAAAAGGTTTATTGAGTTTCCACAAAAAAGAAGGCGTCCAATCGTTGTGAAAGTTGAGATTATGCGCGATATCGAATTCTAGTGTTTGCTTGCGAATGAAAGAGACAATTCCTCTTTGCCACATGTAGTAATAGAGCATTGCCCCGCGACCGCCTTTTTTCCAAAAACGCATCCAATAGGGCAAATCGAAATACAAAAAGGTGATATTGGCGTAGCGCGCATCGGGGTGTTCACTTTGATATTTTTCAATCCACTCGCGGTTGTTTTCCCTGGTAATGGCTATCACCTTATTGTGTTTGGCAATTTGGAGGGTAAAATTCCACCCCATTCCATCCTCTGAACCTTTGTAAGGTTGAATGGCGTAAGCGGAGACTAATATGGTTTTCATGATCGCATTTTTAATAATTTGGCGGGAACACCACCAATTACGGCATTGGCGGGAAACGATTTGGTAACCACAGCCCCGGCGGCAATGATACACCCATTCCCCACCTCAACACCGTCGAGGATGGTGACTTTGCTTCCTATCCAACAATTCTTGCCTATCTTAATTCCCTTGCGGGTAACCCCCTGATGACGAATGGAAACATCTAAATCCTCGGCTATGTGATTTTCCGGATGACAACTCAAATACTGACCCACGATGCATTCGTCACCTATTTCCACGCCACCAGCACCTCCAATATAGGCAAATTCCCCTATCCCCACATTATGTCCAATTCGGATGCCTTTTCCCGGATTGCCGAGGGAAGTTGAAACAACAATTCGGCTGTAAGCACCAATGCCTACACTGTTGCCAAATTGCACGCCTTCTTTGCCCAAAGCACTGATATATACACCATCTCCCAATTTCATAAATTTCCCGTAGTCAAGCTTATGACTGTTGAAAAACCGAGTGTTTCTGCCGAGCAATGCCATTTTGGGTTTCTTCCCTAGAAACAGCAACTTCCACCCTCTTATCATGCTCCACATCTGAGTCCAAATGAACGAATATAACGTTCGACTCTCAATGCTCGGAGCAAAGGAGAAATTTGGATTGCGCAGGCGAATCAAACGTTCGAAGATGCTGGTCATACGTTATGCTTTTATCAATTTAACCGCAATCTGATTAGAGATGGTGTCCATTGTGCGCTTAAGGTCAACATTTTCAATGGGCATGTACTGCTCTACTGAACCTTTTCCTAGGTCTTGGAACAATGATAAATAATCTTGCGTAAGACTATTGATGGTATCGTAATCCAATTCTTTTTTACGAGCCAAAATCACTTCAGGTTTGGCGTATAAGAAGAAATTGAGATTGGGCTGCATAAGGAAGGTATAGCCCGCTCTGGTAAACCATTTGGGCAAACGAATATTACTGCGCACCCCGTCATTGATAAAATCAAAGTAATAGCGATCGTAAAGCACTACATGGCCTCTCAGCACATATTTTAGGTAAATGTAGAACTGTCCGAACAGGTAATCTACATAGTAATACCCAAAGCGCAGGATAGAGCTAAGTGTGCTTTTGTTTTTGCCCTGACGGGGAAGCGTTGAAGCAGCGCGTTGCTCAGCAGTAGCCTTACCATGGCTATAAGCACTCAATATTGGTAAAATAGACGGTCTGTGACGGATTACGATCACTCGTTTTCGTAATTTCTTTTCAACTTCTCTTTTGGTATGTTCAATGATGGTGGATTTACCCGCTCCATCAACACCGCTAAATGTAATCAACATTCCATTATCAAAGAGAGCGTCTTTAACAACATCTAGTAGGTAATTAAATTTCCCCCAAAGCCCCTTCAAGCCGCGATTTACACTTCGGTTGTACACACTGACTTTCACCTGGGCCGGCAGAGGTTTATTCTCTTGATAAAGCGAATCTATATGGTAATCCAAACGGTTGGAGTCCGCTTCTAAAAGATCGACATAGGCGGCATATTTTACCGGCACAGCAGCATTGTTTAACCCATAAAACAAACCAATAAAGCGTGCTAAATCAACAAGCTCAACTTTACGGATACCTTGTTTATCGCTGTAGGCTCGATCAACCAATTCATGCGCATCCATGTACGTCATTCCCTTTCTTTTGAGCTCGTGTACAAAATCAATACTCAATACTTGACGACCATGAGTGAATGTCATTACTTTTGTCATACTTGAACGCTTAGAAACTTTGATTCTTTCGATTAAAGGATGGCTTTTCAAAAAATTAAGAGCAAACTTAGAATCGACTTTATTAATGATGATATCGATGTCGCTGTATTCAGAAATTTTCTCAGGGTTAATACTTGGCAACTTCAACCCTGCATATGGTTTATTGTGGATGTGATCAAAAAAATCAAGAATGACAAGCTCTCTGGCACCAACACCTGAAGATAAACGATCACTTATTGCTTGATTCCATACATCGATTAACCAGTAAACCTGAGTATGCCAGTTGCTTTGCTTTTCGTAAATTTCCAAATAATAAAGTGTATTCATCAACAAATATAGATCAAAATACGTGTGCATTTCTGATTCCGACATATAGGCCTGCCATTCCAACTTGGATAGTTTTTCTTTAATTACACGCCAACTTGCATGCTCTACTAGAATGGATTGCTGCATGATAAAGTGAAATGCATCAAAACCTTTGGGTAGATCTTCTGACGAAAGCTCCCAATCGTAAATGTACAACTCTCCGGCAGGATTGGTAAACATATTCCATGGTGTAAAATCACCATGCGCAAAGTGGGTATCGAAATGCATCTCGGACATTTTTTCTGCCAACAACGATAACTTCTTCAAAATTCCGTAGGGCACATTCAATCTGCCTTCTTGCAATTTTGAAATACGGCTAAAGAGTTGATGTTTCTCAGCAAATTCAGTAAAACTTGTGGTAGATGTTGATATGCCCTGCATTTCCATTATTGCTGTTATGTGCTTTGCTGTAAACTCACTTGACCTCAAGCTATGGAGCATATTACTTGATAGCTTTACATGCACGTTGCTTTGCGACTGTATTCTAGGAAAGCGAAAACTGAGCGCTCCAGCTTTCATCAATGTATTGATATGTTTTGTTTCGTTTTCAATGAGTCGCTGCGAGTCATAGCGAAGCGCAAACTTGGTAAACACCCGTTCACCTGTTCGCGATTGTTCACAAATGATGTATTTCTGGTTTGGACCTACTGTTCCGGTAAAAAGGGCCCAACTTGTGCTCGATATGTCAAACAATGTTTTAGACTGAACATTGTTAACAAAGACACGACCACTTGAGAAAACCCATTTTTGTACGCCCAAAAAGAAGACCGCCTTAAACAGGAATGTGGCAAACTTAGCACGAAAGGAGCCAACATTGTAAAAGTGAAGGAACAGTGGCTGTTTTTGCTCCATTGGCCACAACCAGCGGATACTGCCATCATTGTTTTTAATGAATAACAAATCAATCGGAGTACCACTGGTCTCGTTGGTGTCAAATCCTAAGTTTTGAAAAATCTGGTTCATAGTGCTCATTATTTACACCTAGTAACTCAATCGCATTGCCAATAAGTCAAAGTAATAAACATCAACACGTTACACCTAATACCAAAATCAAATACTTCCAAATTTTGGAATATCAACATATAATTGGAAGACCTAAGCAGCAAGTTTTCCGGTTCGCTTCAAGTGTAGAAGCTGTTTGGGTGTGAGAACAGCCCCCCTTCGATAAGAGATGTAGAGAATTACGAGTTGATAAAACAATATGCCGTAATTTGATTCACCAAATACGCCGAACTCCGTAAACGAATTTATGATGATGGGTATTAACAAACAAAAGAGCATCAATTTTTTTTCTGCGTTTTCTAAAAGAATACCTCTTGCTGTGAAAACCATCTGAAAAAAGACCACCACCAAACCAACGAATCCTAAATTCATCAAAACTTGCATAAAGGTATTGTGCGTCATTTTCCCCGGGTAGGTATGAACGCCCTGGAAATACTCTTTGTAGTCAATACGCATAAAACCAAATCCCAGTAGGGGTTCGCGGGGCAAGCCTTCATTGATCAGCGCCGACCAAAAGGGCAATCGACCGGTTAGAGTAAGCACCTCCTCCATCCGTTCAGGGTCGCCATCTTTAAGTACAACTTTGTA
The DNA here is from genome assembly GCA_007116495.1 of Cryomorphaceae bacterium. Lineage (GTDB taxonomy): Bacteria > Bacteroidota > Bacteroidia > Flavobacteriales > Schleiferiaceae > CSBr16-58. The sequence continues at coordinate 18,389 of SKIJ01000002.1, forward strand.
AATGGCTATAGGAGAAACCAGCGTCATTACAGCAATAGCGGCTATGGCAAACTTCTTTTGCTCACTTTGCAAAACGTGAAAGCCAATAATCAAAAGGGCACCAATAAGTGAAGAACGCGACCCGGTGGCAAACAATCCGTAAAAAAGTACCAACAACTTAAAAATCGTCCACCACTTCTTATGATTGCGGCGAATATCGAACATCAATCCGGCTACGCCAACACCGGCAAGCATGCCGAGCTCATTGGGGTTCATAAGGTATCCTCCCAAACGTGCTTCTTCGCCTCCATGCGTGAGACGGTAAAACACCTCGGGTGCAACCCACATCCCGATCACAAAAACCAGAATCAGTATGAAAGAACTGTTACCCAAAAGATTGTACAACCGAATAGGATGATTAGGGAAATATTCATCGAGCAAGTACAAACTCTTAATATAGTACATGCAAAAAATAAGCGTTTGGGCAGTCATAAACCACTGAAGCGCGCTGTAGCCCACGTTGGTGCTCCACATAAAAGAAGCAAAACCCAAGAGAAGATAGATTCCGTAAAATACGATAGATAATACGTTATTGGTTTTTAGATTATCAGCAGCTCCATATTTTACAATGGACCTGTAAACCATGTAAGAAGCTGCCAACATCCCCATGCGCCCCACCACTTTGATGGCGCGGGTAATAGTCACGTTTTCACTCCAAGTAAAAAAGCACGAAATCATCAGCAGCAAAATGAGAAAGAGCTGCCAGTTGACTTTTTTTAGGAAGTCAGTGTCGTCATTTGATTTTATGTCAAACGTATAACTCATCGTACTTCTCAACTAAGGTTTTCCACGAAAACGACTTTTCAATCATTTCAATTGCACCGTTTTTGTATTCCTTCAATTTCCCCTCAGCAAAAATCTGGTATAGATTTTCAAAAGCTCGCTGTAATTCTTCCACGGAATCATTTGCTATGGCAATTCCTGCCTTGTGCTTTTCAATATATTCGGCCAAATTAGTGGCTTCACTCACCACGCAAGTAACGCCAATTGCGGCGGCCTCTAAAATTCCGGAAGGCAAACCTTCATTGCGTGAAGGATGAGCGAAAACATGCATTCGCGCAAGAAGAGCATCTTTTTCATCGGCCAGTTTTTTGCCCCATAGGATAACTTTCCGCAACCCATTCTTGGAAATGTAACTTTCCATGAAGGTCTTTCCTTCACCATCTCCAACTATCCAAAGCTCAACATTTTCCTTAGCTTCAGAAAATGAAGCGTAGGCTTCGAGTAGTAAATCGAGTCCTTTGGTGTGAACATCGAGTCTGCCCATAAAACCGATAACAAACTTTTCATTATCTGGTGGGAGAAAGGATTTTTCGTGTACGTTAAATCCGTAGGGAATAACCACACTCTTGGCTTGTGGCACCAAACTCTCCAAGCCCTCCGCCTCACTTTTGCCTAAAAGATGCACGCAATGCGCATTTTCAATCAAGACATTTTCTTGCAGTCGGAAAAACAATTTTTTCTTGAATTGACTTTTTCGCATGGCAATTTCGTTATACGCACCATGGGGGGTTAATACGTAACGAATCTTGTTTTTGCTAAAAAACTTAGCAAGGCTTCCAAATACAGGAATCCAACCTCCGTGAAGGTGATATACCGCCTGAGGCTTTGCCCGTATCGCATTCTTTAGCGCATTGTCAATCCAAAAAGGGTTAGCTGAGGCGGCAAACAATTCGGTTTTAAAAGATCGGCTGGGATAATTGTGCTCCTCATCTTTGGTGATGCCCCATACCTGAACATTCTTCCCGGCGGCGTGCTGCTCGCTGGCAAGATTATAAACCACCTTATTTACCCCATTCAATCGGTTGGGATTGGCTTTTCCTAAAATGATATGAATGATTTCCAAAGACGTACAGATTTATAATGTAAAATAACCGACCAATAAACGATTAAGAGGAACTGCGAGGCTATCAATCCGATAATAGCACCCATAAGGGCGTATTCCGAAAGTAGCCAATTGGATAGCAGCAAAGCCATGACCAAACTTATCAAATAACCAACAAAGAAGTGCTGATTTAGGAGCATGGCGCGAACCATCATCCTAATTGGCTGACTTACAAAAACAAAGACATACAAAATACTCAGCCCCTTTAAGGCGTAATCATACTCCGAAAAATCTTTTCCACCGGCAATTTCCATAATTTGGAAAGAAAACACGAAACTCAGCATTAAAATGGGTAGAAACAACAAGGCAGCTTTGCGCGTGAGATCTACGAGATAATTTGTTCCGAGCGACAAACCATCTTGGAGTTTGGCAGCGGTTTGGGGCAGAACATAGTTTTCAAAACTTTGGAGAATGATATTTAGAACACCCATAAGTGACTGAGCTAAACGCAAGGCTCCCAAGGCAGCGGCTCCCAAGTAAAGTCCGGAAGCAACAACAAATAAGTTGCCCGACCACCATTGGGTTAAGGCCGACATGAAAAGCCATTTTCCCTCTTTCATATGCTTCGGCAAGTAGGTTTTAAAAGCCGAAACCGAGAGCATTTGCATGTTGGAAACAGTCCATGTGTAAATAAACGGAGCTATATAGGCCAAAGACAGATATAGAAAAAGACTGCTCAGTTGGTTATTGGCTAAAAAGTAAAAAGCGGCGATTACCACAAAAAAACCGATGGAAACAAGTATATCGAGAATAAACGACTTGCGCACCTCATTTGTGGCTAATAAATACTTGCGTCCAAAATCGTGAAAAATAAAGCCAAGAGCGAATGCCGCCGACCAAAGACTAAATTCGTAAAAAAAAGCGGCAATCAGAACCACTGATGCAACAACGAACAAACTCAGAATAAGCTGGCTCAAAAAAACGAAGGATGTATATTCAAGAGCATCCTGATTTTTATTGTGATAAAAAACTTGAAAAGGCTGAATGGTCCATGCACTAATTCCGCTAACCAAAAGATGAATTACCAAAACAATCCCGGCATATACACCAAATTCACTCACGCCCAGTAGTCGAGCAATAATAAGCGTCATCAAAAAATTGGTGCCGCTAAAAAGTGCTTGGTCGGCGAGGATGATATGTTTATTAGATAATTTCAAAACTAAGCTTGGACGTTAGCTTTTGACTTTTTACTACGAAAAAAAGCGGCAATTTCTTTAAACAAACTAGGCGTGTAATTAAAGCGATTGACGGCGAAGTAGAAGTTGGGCAGACTAAACTTCTCTTTGATTAAATCGGCCTCCACGATGTTTTTCGCTGGAGTTAATCGCGTATCCAAACACACCACATTAAGGTCGGCAATAGCCATAACCGAAACGGTAAACACGTCATCAAAACAGGTGTTGAGAATGAGCGTTTGATCAAAGCTTTGGGCTATTTCTGAAATGCTTTGCTGGAAAGTCTCGATAGGAACTTGCTGTAACATTTTTTCCATGTAAACAATTTCCACGTTGCCATTTGCATCCTCTTTTTCCGTCATGAAGCTGCCATCCTCGAACTCCGTTTCCGCGTCAAAAAGCACGCTTAGCGTTTTGCGCTTTTGGCGGGTAAATAAGCGCTGTATTTGCTGAAAGAGGTACTTACTGCCTTCATTTTCGTTAAAAGCCGTGCACACTATTATGGACTGGGGCTTTACAAACTTGTTTACTTCCCATTCGGCAAGCGTCTTTACAAAGAAGGTGTCTGCAAGTGAAGCCGAAGTAAACTTAGGTATTTTTGCAATAATTGGCGTCATACTGGACGATTCGATGGTTTGCGCATCATTTACTCTAGCCTTCAAACTGTGAATGAAGAAGATGAAGATGATGGCGCCCATCATTCCTAAAATCATGGAAACGATTTTAATAATGATTGTATTGGGGGAAATTGGTTTTTTACTGATGGCCGATGGAGTAATAACTCTGTGGAAGGCAATCTTCGCCGCCTTAGCTATTTCTGCCTCAATGCGCTTTTGATTGAGGAAATTATACGATTGTTGAAAAATTTCAAATTCCCG
>SKIJ01000081.1 GCA_007116495.1 Cryomorphaceae bacterium
ACATCCCGCTTGCGTCCATTACTTTTGCATGATTAAATGCATGTGATAATTTTGCTTACAAGATATGATTACTGAACTCCTCAGCAAGCTTTTCGGAACGAAGACCACCCGCGACATCAAAGAGATTCAACCGCTGGTAAATAAGGTAAAAGCGGCAGAGTCTGTGGTAGCTACGCTATCCAACGACGAACTACGCGCTAAGACGACGGAATTTAAAGACCGACTTGCGCACGATACCAACACACAAACGGAAGAAATAAACGCGTTGAGAGTGCGCATCGACGCGTCTGAAGATGTTGAAGAAAAAGAGCAGCTTTACGACCAAATTGAGGTCTTAGAAGACGAAGCCTTAAAGGTTATTGAAGCCACACTCCTCGATATTCTCCCTGAAGCCTTTGCCGTAGTTAAGGAAACGGCCAAGCGCTTTTCCGAAAATGAGCAGTTGGAGGTAACTGCTTCCGCAACCGATATTGAACTGGCATCTCGCCACGGACACATCCACATCAAAGGCGATAAAGCACACTGGGATACCACGTGGATGGTGGCGGGTAACCCCACCAAGTGGGACATGGTACACTACGATGTGCAGCTCATTGGTGGTGTGGCCTTACACCAGGGTAAAATTGCCGAAATGCAAACCGGTGAAGGGAAAACCCTCGTGGCCACTCTCCCGGTGTACCTCAACGCCCTCGCCGGAAGAGGCGTTCACTTAGTTACCGTGAACGATTACTTGGCCAAACGCGACTCGGAGTGGATGGGACCCATTTACGAATTTCACGGGCTTACTGTCGATTGCATCGATAAGCACCAACCGCACAGTCCGGAACGCGTAAAGGCGTACAATTCCGATATCACCTTTGGTACCAACAACGAATTTGGATTCGACTACCTTCGCGACAACATGTCGAGGAGTCCGGATGAGCTCGTACAGCGCAAACACCACTACGCCATTGTGGATGAGGTGGATTCCGTACTCATCGACGATGCCCGTACACCGTTAATCATTTCTGGCCCTACGCCCAAAGGCGACTTGCACGAGTTCAATGAATTAAAGCCCCACGTTGCAAAACTGGCGAATCACCAAAAAAAGGTCGTGCAGCAGTGCCTCAACGATGCCAAAAAACTCATTTCCGAAGGCGATACCAAAGAGGGTGGAAAGCTCTTGCTTCGCGCCCATAGGGGGTTGCCAAAAAATAAAGCCCTCATCAAGTACCTTAGTCAGGATGGCATAAAGATCATTTTGCAGAAAACCGAAGCGTTTTTTATGCAGGAAAAGTCGAAAAACATGCACATCGTCGACGATGAATTGTACTTCGTGATTGAGGAAAAAAACAATCAGATAGACCTTACGGACAAGGGAGTGGATTTGATATCCGACGACACCGAACCGGATTTTTTCTTGATGCCCGATATTACGGCTGCCTTGTCGACACTGGAACAGGAAGACATTCCTTCCGACGAAAAAATCAAGAAAAAAGACGAATTGCTGCACAATTTCACCGTAAAAAGCGAACGCATACACTCGATGAATCAACTCATAAAAGCGTATGCGTTGTTTGAGAAAGATGTGGAATACGTAGTGATGGACAACAAGGTAAAAATCGTAGACGAGCAAACCGGCCGTATCATGGAAGGCCGCCGCTACTCCGATGGTTTACACCAGGCACTGGAAGCCAAGGAAAACGTAAAGATTGAAGCAGCAACACAAACCTACGCTACGGTAACGCTTCAAAATTACTTCCGTATGTACCACAAACTGGCCGGTATGACCGGTACCGCCGAAACCGAAGCGGGGGAGTTTTGGGACATCTACGAACTTGATGTGATGGCCATTCCCACTAATCGCCCCATTGCCCGTGACGACAAAGACGACTTGGTATATAAAACCCGCAGAGAAAAATTCAATGCCGTGATTGAGGAAGTCGTGTCCCTTACCGAAGCCGGCAGACCGGTATTGGTCGGTACAACCTCCGTAGAGATTTCGGAGTTGCTGAGTCGCTCGCTAAAAATGCGCAAGATCAAACACAACGTCCTCAACGCCAAGCTCCACCAAAAAGAGGCGGAGGTAGTAGCCGAAGCCGGAAAACCCGGTAGCGTTACCATTGCCACCAACATGGCGGGTAGGGGTACCGATATCAAGCTCAGTCCCGAATCCAAACAGGCCGGTGGGTTGGCCATTGTAGGTACAGAGCGGCACGATAGCCGACGCGTAGACCGCCAGCTGCGCGGACGTGCCGGTCGTCAAGGTGACCCCGGAAGCTCTCAGTTTTTCGTGTCCTTGGAAGACGACCTGATGCGTCTTTTTGGCTCCGAACGCATCGCGAAAGTCATGGATCGCATGGGCCACAAAGAAGGGGAAGTCATTCAGCACAGCATGGTGTCAAAATCCATTGAGCGTGCTCAGAAAAAGGTAGAGGAAAACAACTTTGGGATGCGCAAGCACCTCTTGGAGTACGACGACGTGATGAATGCTCAACGCGAGGTCATTTACAAACGCCGTAGAGCTGCACTTTATGGCGAACGATTGGCCATCGACATCATGAACGCGGTGTACGATACCTCCGAATCCATTGTTAATCAATACCAGCACGAGCGCGATTTTGAAAACTTCCAACTCGAATTGGCGTCGGTGTTTTCCATCGAAAGCCCCATCGACGAGGCTACGTTTAAAACCATTGCCCCCGAGGCGTTAACCGAGACGCTCTTTGATGCGGCATACGCCCATTACAAGGAGAAGAATAAGCGCATTACCGATGTGGCATACCCGGTAATCAAAAGCGTTTACGAACGTCAAAAGGCCACTTATAAAACCATTGCCGTGCCGTTTACCGATGGCAGACAGGGAATACAGGTGGTGAGCAATTTGGAGAAAGCCGTGGAAACCGAGGGGCGTCAATTGATTTTAGACTTTGAAAAATCCCTGACCCTTGCTAAAATCGACGATGCTTGGAAAAACCATCTACGCGATATGGACGACCTTCGCCAGAGCGTACGCGGAGCAGTTTATGAGCAAAAAGACCCGTTGTTGATCTATAAGTTTGAGTCGTTTGAGCTCTTCAAGCAGATGGTCGACAAGGTCAATCGAGAATTGATTTCCTTCTTGTTTAAAGCCACCTTGCCCACCAACGATCCGAGTGCGGTGCAAGAAGGCAAACGCGAGCGAACACCGCAACGCAATTTAAAAACCTCTCGTACGGGGGTTGACCAGCAGCAAGCAGCACCCAACAAGCAGCAAGCACAGCCGGTACAGAAGCCCATTGTAAAAGACAAAAAATACGGTCGCAACGACATCGTTACCGTACAAAACCTCACATCGGGGGAAAAGAAAGACCTCAAGTACAAACAAGCACTGCCTCTTATCAGCGATGAATCGTGGGTAATTGTTGAGCAATCGTAGGGTAAAATAGCAAAACACATAACATACACCACGCGTTATTATGCCGTGGTGTATTTATTTTTTATAACAACATGAGCACACGTTGGAAAATCATAGCGGTTATCTTTTTGTTGTCCGCGTTACTGGGTGTATTCGTATTTGCGCTAAAATTGAATCAACCCAAGCGCGTATTGCCCATCATCAACCCCTCGCAAATCAATCCTCAGCTGGTAGATCCTGACTTTCAGCGCACAGGGAGAGGGCATCGCGTGGGCAACTTTGACCTTATTGACCACTTGGGCAATAGCGTGGACTCCTCATTGGTGACCAATCGCATTCGGATCGTGGAGTTCTTTTTTACCACCTGTCCAAGCATTTGTAAGGTGATGAACGACGAACTGCTACGGGTACAAGAGGCGTTTGCCAACGAAGATCGGTTGATGATACTCTCCCATACCGTGATGCCGGAAGTTGACGATGTGGAAACACTGGCGGCATACGCGTCCGATAAGGGAATCGATGCAAACCGTTGGCGTCTTCTAACGGGAGAAAAAACCGAGATTTACCGCATGGCCCGTGAGGCTTACTTCGTGGCACCCGAGCCCAAAGACGAACCCGTAACGCAAGGTGACGATCACGACTTTATTCACACCGAAAACATAGCGCTGGTCGATGAACGCGGACGTTTACGCGGATTTTATGACGGTACCGATTCGGAGGAAATAAACCAGCTGATGGAGGATGTGCGCCTACTTCTCGGTGATTAATGCCCCCGTGTTTACTGACGTCAGCCAAGACGGATACATCAATATCCCGTTACTTGTCAACACAAACGAGTGTTTGGTAAATCATCAATGCATCCGTTGTGGTTTAAAGTCTGCCCCCACTATTTCTCACGTGGTAACGTAATGTCGTACGTATCAATCAAGTAAATGATGGCGGCAATGGACGCCGTACCCATTTCCAATTCACGGGCGTTGACTGCAGCAAATACGTCGGTTGCCGCGTGGTGAACGTCAAAATAGCGTTGACTTTCCGGGCGCAACCCGCCGAGAATGGCGTGCCGGTCTTGAATTTGACTTACATCTGCGCCGCTTCCTTGGTTGGTAAATTCAAACAGTCCGTAGGGAAGAAACAGCGGTTGGAATTTGCGGATGCGCTCTAAAGTTGTTGTGTCGGTATCAAAACTAAACCCTCTGGGAATATATCCACCCGCGTCGGACTCAATGGCCAGCACATGCTTGTCGTCTTTGGTAAGTTCGGCGTATTTACGCGCACCGTCGAGGCCAAACTCTTCGTTCATGTAAAGGACAACACGCAACGTGCGTTTCAGGGGTTCATCGCGCTGCATGAGGAGGTGTGCGGCGCCCATTGAGTGCACGCAGCCCGCGCCATCGTCGTGTGCGCCATCCGCCAAATCCCACGAGTCGAGATGACCACCCACCACCATTACCTGCTCCGGATATTCTGCGCCGTAGCGTTCGGCAATGACATTGTGCGAAACCGTCCGTCCGTAATCGGTGCTCTCCAAACGCAAAAACATAGGTTCATCGGGGTGTTGTTTCAAGCGCTCGCTTAGCCATTCCGAAGCCATGGTACTCAATGCCCCTCCGGGAATTTCAACCGCTGCATCTTTGTACGTCATCGTGCCGGTGTGGGGAAAGTCATCGATGCGGTTGCTGAGTGAGCGCACAAGCGAGGCCACTGCACCGTATTCCGATGCACGCGCAGCACCCATCCAACGATATTTTACGGCATCGCTGTAGGCGTGAAATGTTTTGATGTAGTGTTGTTTCATAGGATAATTGTAGAAGACAATTTTACCTTCTACTTCCCCGAGTTCACCCAAACTGTCTAGCTCATCGAAGTCGTTTACCTGCACAACCGGAGCGGTAATTCCATCCACGGGTGTCGATACAGACCCACCAAGCGCAGTTACCGCCAAGGGAAACCCTTTCCATTGCGCTTCTTCTCTTCCGCGTACCCAATGAGGGACCTCCACTTCTTGCAAATAGACCGTGTCGAAGGGCATGTTGTTCATGGTAGCCAGCCCCCATTTAACCGCCTCCGCAGCACCATCCGAGCCCGCTAGTCGGGGACCAATGGCGCACAGTTCTTCAAGCCAGCGATAAGATTGTTGTTTTTCCAGCGCTTCGGTGTAAAGGTCGCGCATTACCTCACGATCTGATGCCGACTGGGCGTACATCCCACCGAGAAAGCAACACAATATAAACGATTGCAAGATTTTCATAGTCGAAAAATTAAAGCAGCGAAGATAACCATCAGGGATATTCTTGTGGGTTGAGTATTGAGTGAGGCTTTTTCATTAACACGGGTTAAAGGAGTATGAGCGCCTCAATGGCTAAACAACGCAACGCCTCAACACGCGAATACACTATTGCGTCGTAGGCAGTCGAAACAAGGCTTTAAGTTCGTCAGAAAGCATTACGCTTCTCCCACCCACATTGAAGTCGCGACGGTTCAGCATCAGCTCACCCTTGATATACAATTCTCCGGAAACCCGCACCTTTACGGCATCAAAGGAAACAGACTTCGCAACGCCTTTGATGGTTAACTCGCCGTTCACTTCGTACCCATTATCGTCATTAGCGCTTATCGAGGTCAGCGCAAAGGATATCTCAGGGTAGTTTTCGGTATCGAAATACTGTTTCTTCTTTAAATCTTTATCGCGTTTTTTTATACCCGTATCGATGGACTCCACCGAAATAACACCCTCAAATCGCGCACTCGATAAGTCTTTAGGGTTGATCTCTATGTCGGTATCATATTCCGAAAACGACCCCTTAACGTTGACACCGGCATTGCGTATTTCAAATTTAACATACGCATCGCTTTGGGCATAAAGCGACGCGGAAAGTAAAGCTGTCGTGAGAAGTGAAAAAAATGGTTTCATTGTGCTGTTTGTTTAAAGAATGTATTGATGACTTAACAAGGTTTGGGGGAAGGTGTTTGGTTAGTTGGGAATTGAAAATTGAGAATTGGGAATTGGATGGAAAATGCATGGTTGCATGTAGATTCGAACGCATGTAAAGACGCAATTTATTGCGTCTTCCAATCTGTAATATTAGCGTTTTCATCAATAAAAACGGTAATGCCATAATAAAGCGATTAAGGGCTGTTATGTGCGTTGATGCCTCGGATCCCGACTTCCAATTCCCGACTTGCTGCCGCTTGGTACATATCAAATCAATCGTAAAACCAAAATCCCAAACAAAAAGAATATCATCTACCCAACCCCGCGTACTAAGCGCTGTTGCGAGTTTTGTCGACGAAAATAAAAAATATTTAAGGTTAAATATTTTGTAAATTAAAAGATGTTTATTATATTCGCCTTTCATTCTTACAATACTTCTTTGTATCAACGTTTAACACTTTAATCTCACAAATCATGAAGAATGTTTTACGTTTTAATTCCGATC
>SKIJ01000149.1 GCA_007116495.1 Cryomorphaceae bacterium
ACTTTGGCATCAATCCGCCTGACTACGTAGCCGCTGTAGTGGCTCTTGCTTTTGGATTGGCAGCTGCGTCCTTCTTTCCCGCTATTTTTATGGGAATTTTCTCCAAAAAAATGAACAAAGAAGGCGCCATCGCAGGAATGATCTCCGGACTAGCCATCACCATTTTTTACATACTGAAATTCAAGTTTAACTTTTTTGGCGGTGGAACGGAAAACGACTGGTGGTTTGGTATCTCTCCTGAAGGTTTTGGAACCGTCGGAGCATTGGTAAACTTTGCTGTAGCCATTGTTGTCATGTCATTTACTAAAGCCCCACCGGCCGATGTTCAAGACCTGGTTGAAGACATCCGTATTCCCAGAGGAGCCGGCGCTGCCAGCGATCACTAATCAAAAACGTATGTGCACCATCTTACAATGATGCACATACTTTTTTTTTAAACCAAAAAAAAAACTATCTTGCCATCGTACTAAGACAACCATAGATATGCAGATCAATGCGCCAAAACTGATATTCTACGCTTTGCTTTTCCTCGGCCTAATATCCTACCCTCTGGCGGCCATGTTTGATCGTCCTGTTAGTGTTTTTGGACTTCCACTTTTTTACGCCTATCTCCTTTTTATATGGACTGCCTTCATCGTCGTCTTGTATTTTTTGTCTAAAAGTCTGAGTAAAAATTCCCGTGGAGAGTAGCATCATCATCGTATCCATCTTGTATCTCGGGCTGATATTCGGCTTGGCCTACGCCGTGGAAAAAGGTTGGGGAAAAACATTTCTCACAAAACAATCGGGCTGGGTCTATGCTCTTTCTCTGGGTGTTTATTGTACCGCCTGGACATTCTACGGATCTATTGGTAGAGCACAGATGTCGGGGATTGACTTTTTAGCCATTTACCTGGGCCCAACGGTCATGGCCCCGCTGTGGTGGATCATCATTCGCAAACTGGTACGCATATCAAAAAAACACAGCATCACCTCGTTATCAGACTTCATTGGTGCCCGCTACGGAAAACGACAGTCATTAACCGCCTTGGTCGCCGTTGTTTTACTATTGGGTGTCATCCCCTATCTATCCTTGCAAATCAAGGCCATTTCAGAGAGTCTACAGATTGCCTCCAAAATAGATGTAGTAAGTAAATGGTACTTGGATCCGGCGGTTTTTATCACCATCATTATGGTGTGCTTTGTGGTATTCTTTGGCACACGATACTTAGAAACCAATAAACTCAAAACAGGCATTGTTACCGTGGTTGCGTTTGAAAGTGTGTTTAAACTGGTTGCGTTCTTACTCGGAGGTGGCTTTATTGTTTACGGTTATTTCCATGGCCCTTCAGACATATTTGCTAGATCCGGCGATACACTGCCTAACTTCTACGAAAACGTTCAACTAAGCGACTCCGGCGATTGGTTTTGGCTAATTCTAATATCAGGACTATCGGTTTTTCTTTTACCTCGGCAATTTCAGGTGGCTATTGCCGAAAACCGACAGGAACAAGATCTTAAAAAGGCCATGTGGGTGTTTCCCCTCTATCTTTTACTCATTAATCTGTTTGTATTACCCATTGCTTTTGCCGGTACTCTCACCAACCACACCGGCGACTATACCTTGCTTTCTTTTGCTAAAGAAAGTGGAGCTTTTTGGGTCATCCTTATTTATCTCGGCGGCCTCTCAGCAGCAACAGCCATGCTCATCGTATCATCGCTGGCCCTCGGTCAAATGCTGAGCAATAATCTAATCCTACCTAATTACATCAAAAAAATTCCCTCTAAGCCAATTAACGTGATTCGACTTAGACAAATCAGCATAGCCATTGTATTGTTTCTTGCCTACCTCTACTATCAAGGTTTGGGAAAAAACGAATCCCTGATTTCAATTGGCATTGTTTCCTTTATCGCCGTATCGCAACTTGCACCTGCCATAGTGATTGGTTCCTACTGGAAAAAAGCCTCCTCAACCGGTGTATGGACAGGCGTTACCGCCGGTATGCTGGTGTGGTTTGTCACCGTCATTTTACCGTCCATCAACCACAACTACGACCTCAATATTGGCACATTAATCAATTTGGAAAACCCTTTGCAAATTGCCGGATTGTCTCCCACATCTAATGCCATCATGCTTTCACTATTTTGCAACTTGGTATGCTTTATTGGCTTTTCGGTACACAGCAAACCCGGCGTTGAAGAAAGCAATCAAGCCGAACTCTTTGTCGATGTATTCAAATTTACCCGCGAATATGAAAGCAACCTTTACAGTGGTTCTACATCGTTTCCCAATATCCAAACACTGCTGATAAAATTTCTCGGTGATCAACGTACAGAAGAGGTCCTAAACCGCTATGCCCGCATTAACAACATCGACTGGAAAGCCAACCCTCAGGCCGACTCCCGCATGATCAGCTACGCGGAGCGACTGCTTACCGAAGCCATTGGTCCGGCGTCGGCGCGCATCATGATCGCTTCAGTGGTACAAGAAGAAGACATCAGCATCAATGAGGTGGTGAATATCCTCAAAGAAAGTCAAGAAGTCATCAGTCTCAACCGACAGCTGAAACAGCAATCCATTCAGCTGCAAGCGCTCACCAACGACTTACAAAGCGCCAACGATCGCTTAAAAAAACTTTCAGAGATTAAAGACGACTTTCTCTATACTGTAACCCACGAACTGCGTACACCCCTCACATCCATACGCTCACAGGCCGAATTGCTTTTAGATATGGGAAGCGAGATGGAGCCGGATGAAGAAGCGCGTTTTTTACAAACCATGGTGCGCGACTGTGAACGATTGACCCGGTTGATATCCGATGTATTGGACTTAGAAAAATTTGAATCCGGCAATCAAAAACTCAACGTGAGAAAACACCATATCAACGAGGTCATTGACGACGTGATTGGCTCCATGCGCCAAACCATTGAAGGGAAAGACATAAAACTAGACGTGAACATCTCCGATGCCATACCCGCTACATTTTTTGATTACGACCGATTGGTACAAGTATCTACCAACCTCCTCTCCAACGCAATGAAGTTCTGTGACCAAAACAATGGTCACATTCGCATCAGCAGTTACCAGGTAGACAAAATGATTAAGGTAAACGTCATTGACAATGGAGACGGCATCGACGCAGAAAAGGCCGTGCGCATCTTCGACAAATTTTACCAGGCTCATAACCAAATGCGCAAAAAACCCAGCGGTACAGGATTGGGACTGGCCATTTGCAAAAACATTGTCCAGCTTCACGGCGGAAAAATTTACATGCAACCGGAGGAACCAAAAGGCACGCGCTTTTCCTTTGAAATACCCATTTACAAAACAAACTTCTCACAACATGGCTAAAAAAATTCTCATCGTTGACGACGAACCCGGCATCTTAATGTCCTTAGACTTCCTCTTTCGCAAAAAGGGATACGATGTATTTATTGCCCGAGATGGAAAGGAAGCCATTGAATTGCTCGATAAACACGAACCCGACCTGACCATACTGGATATCATGATGCCGGAAGTGGATGGCTATGAAGTGTGCACCTACATTCGTCAGTCTGCTCCAATTGCCAACAGCGGCATCATTTTTCTATCGGCAAAAAGCAAAAAGAGCGACATGGAGAAAGGGTTAGAGCTGGGCGCTGATGCCTACATGACCAAACCATTTAGCAACCGAGAACTTCTAGAAAACATTGGAGCCATCATTAATGAAAAAACATCATGACACAGCAGGAACTACACCAACAATCCATTGATAATCCGGAGAAGTTTTGGAAAAAACAAGCCCAACGCATCAGCTGGTATAAACGCCCGGAAACCATTTTATCCAAAGACGAAAAAGGCTTTGATCGTTGGTACGCCGACGGAGAAATGAACACGTGTTATAACGCCCTGGATTTACACGTAAAAAACGGTCGCGGGGAGCAACGAGCCCTTACCTACGACTCCCCCGTTACCGGCAGCGTATCGCACTACACCTATCGCCAACTACTGGAAAAGGTGTCCAAATTAGCCGGTGGATTGCAATCATTGGGTGTAACCAAAGGCGACACCGTCATCATTTACATGCCTATGATCCCCGAGGCAGTTATGGCCATGCTGGCATGTGCGCGGATTGGAGCCATTCACTCAGTGGTCTTTGGCGGATTCGCCTCCCATGAAGTCGCCATTCGCATCGACGACGCCCGACCTAAGGTCATTATCACTGCAACATCAGGCATTGAAATCAAGCGCATTGTACCTTACAAACCGCTCTTAGACGCAGCGATAGACGAGGCCGTGCACAAACCCCAAAACGTAGTGGTATTTGATCGACAATTTGGCGCCGAGTGCAGCGTAAGAGAAGGAGATGTGGATTTCAACCAACTCATCGACGCATCTGAACCAGCGAATTGTGTTCCGGTAAAAGCCACCGATCCGCTCTACATTCTCTACACCTCAGGCACCACCGGAACGCCAAAGGGCATCATCCGCGACAATGGCGGTCATGCCGTGGCCTTGCACTTTAGTATGGAGTATATCTACGGACTAAAACCCGGAGAGGTGTTTTGGGCCGCCAGTGATGTCGGCTGGGTGGTCGGTCACAGTTACATCGTGTACGCCCCCCTGCTCTACTGCTGCACCAGCGTTCTCTTTGAAGGGAAACCCATCAAAACACCAGATGCCTCTACCTTTTGGCGGGTGATCAGCGAGCACAAGGTGAACGCGATGTTTACCGCACCCACGGCCATCAGAGCCATTAAAAAGGAAGACCCGGAGGGTCGATACATAAATGAGTACAACGTCACCGAAACCTTGCGCCATCAATTTTTGGCTGGAGAACGCTGCGATGCCGCCACGCTGGAGTGGCTGCAAGACAAGCTCAATATTCCCGTGATTGACCATTGGTGGCAAACCGAATCGGGCTGGGCCATGTTGGCTACGCTGATGGGTGCCGATGCCCCCCCTACGGTCAAAGTAGGCTCCGCAGGGTTCCCCGTGCCTGGTTACGACCTACACATTTTACGAGAAAACGGGAGCAAAGCCGACGACGGAGAAGAAGGTTTGGTATGTGTGAAGCTTCCCCTGCCTCCTGGATGCTTGCCTACGTTGTGGCAAAACGATCTCCGTTTTCAGCGTGGATATCTCGAGCGCTTTCCCGGATACTATCTCTCCGGAGATGGCGGCTACCGCGATAAGGATGGTTATGTTTACATCACCGGAAGGGTGGACGACATCATCAACGTGGCCGGTCACCGCCTTAGCACCACCGAAATGGAAGAAGTGGTATCACATCACCCGGCAGTTTCCGAATGCGCGGTGATTGGTGCTGCCGACGAACTCAAAGGACAAATCCCCTTTGCCTTGGTGGTGCTTCGCAACGGAGACATCGATGAAGACACCCTCAAGCTGGAACTCATCCAAAACGTACGTCAAAAAATTGGGCCGGTCGCTGCATTTAAAACGGTGGTCGTCGTAAAGCGATTACCAAAAACCAGATCCGGAAAAATTATGCGTAAATTGCTGCGCAGTATTGTTGACGGAGAAACATACACCATTCCAGGTACCATCGACGATCCCAGCATACCGGAAGAAATCAAACAAGTCATCTCAATAAAAACCTCATAAATAAACAATCAATCATTATGGATTTTGCCATCAATTCTTTCGACGAATACAAAAAAACCTACCAACGCTCCGTAGAAGATCCCGAAGGGTTTTGGAGCGACATTGCCCATCACTACCAGTGGATAAAGCCTTGGGACAAGGTTCTGGAATACGACTTTGAAAAACCGGACATCAAGTGGTATCAGGGTGGAAAGCTGAACATCACGGAAAACTGCTTAGACAGACACTTATCCACCCGCGGAAACAAACTAGCTTTAGTATGGGAACCCAACGACCCCAAGGAGCGATTTGTGCGCCTTACCTACCGCGAACTGCACGAACAGGTATGTATGTTTGCCAATGTCCTTAAGCGCAACGGCGTTGGGAAAGGCGATCGCGTGGCCATTTACATGCCGATGATCCCTGAACTTACCGTAGCTGTATTGGCCTGTGCGCGTATCGGGGCCGTTCACTCCGTCGTATTCGCCGGATTCTCCGCTTCTGCCCTAGCCGATCGCATCAACGATGCGCAAGCCAAGGTGGTTCTCACCTCCGACGGACTCTATCGCGGCTCTAAGGAAATCCCCGTGAAACGCGTGGTGGACGAAGCCTTGCAATCCTGCGACTGCGTAGAAAAAGTCATCGTAACCGAGCGTACGCAGTGGGCGGTAAACATGGTCGAAGGTCGCGATGTGTACCTGCACAACGAATTGGAACACGTCGATAAAGATTGTCCGGCCGAACCCATGGACGCGGAAGACATGCTCTTTATCCTCTACACCTCCGGCTCTACCGGCAAACCCAAAGGCGTGGTGCACACATGCGGCGGTTATATGGTGTACGCGGGTTACAGTTTTAAAAACGTGTTTCAATACGAGGAATCCGATGTGTACTGGTGCACCGCCGATATTGGTTGGATCACCGGACACACCTACATCGTTTACGGACCTCTACTCAATGGCGCCACCACTTTGATGTTTGAAGGCGTACCCACCTACCCCAGTCCGGGCCGATTTTGGCAGGTGTGCGACAAGCACGGTGTCAACCAGTTCTACACCGCCCCCACTGCCATCCGAGCATTGATGGCCGCCGGCGACGACCACGTGTTGAGTTA
>SKIJ01000146.1 GCA_007116495.1 Cryomorphaceae bacterium
CTTTCAACTTTCATCTTTCATCTTTCAACTTTCATCTTTTAACTTTTATCTTTTAACTTATCATCCATACGATTCAACTCTTCCGCCATTTCGTTTGTAATATCGAATGACTCATCTGCCCAAACAAGGCTACCGCCAATGTCCCACATAAAAATCATATCCAAGTTGAGCTTTGCTTTGAGAACATCGATGGCGTCATAGACTTCTTCAAATAGAGAGGCGTTGAGCTCTTGTTCTTCGCGAACCACTTCTTGTGTTTTTCGCTCGCGATAGGCCATAAGTTCTTGCTGCTTCATTTCCAACTCCTGTTGAGCCATACGCAGCTGCTGCTCATTCATATTGGGCGCTTCTTCTTCAAGTACTTTGAGGTTTTCTTGGAACACGCCCATTTTGCGTTCCCATTCTCTTTCCAGTGACTTCACCTTTTTTTCCAGTTGTGCTTGAAGCTCCTTATGGCGTTCGTATTTTGTCAATAAACTATCGGTACGAATGTATCCAACCTTTAAGGCTGAAGAACCGTCACCACTTACTTCTCTGGCTTTGGTTGTTTTTGACGCGGAGTCTTCAGCGTTTGCGCCGGAGGCCTCTGAAGATGTATTGGTGAGTTGTAACACAATTGCCAACGCAATACCAATACCGAATACGATGTTAATGATGTTTTGTTTGTTCATGGCTTTCAAGTTAGACGCACGGTTGTGGCTGTAATCAATGCCGTTTAAATTGTTTCTTTTGAAGTGCTGCAAATGTAATGTTCACATGCATTTAAACGTGCAATAAAATGGAGGCTATTCTGCTGCTTTCTAAAAAGCAACGATTGCCATTACACATGAAAAGAGCATGCATTTATGCAAGCTGGTTTTTTGCATAATGTGAAATTGCCGGAAACAGTTTGCGATACAGCTAATACACCCCCCATAACGGCCATCAAGACATCAGAGATGTCATTATTAAAGACGACCTTCCTCTTTAGACAACTCAATCATGGCTTTTATCTGTTCAATGTATTTCTTTTTGGCCTCGTCTTTAGACATACCGCTGAGTCGTTTCCACGCGTCGTGTTTGAATGTTTGTACAACATTAGAGGATTCTGATGGACGGCGTTCTCGGTTGTCACCAACAGTTGCCTGCTTAAAAAAACCGTAGGCAATGAGCATATTATCGGCGGTTTGTGTGGGCATGGTGTTGGCTATTTCGACATACTCATCGAATAGCTCATCAATGGATTTGCTTGATTTACTCATGGGTGTAAAGATATAAACCACGTGTATTACAACTAGTACCAACAAAAAACCCCTCGAATTCGAGGGGTTTGTATAATAAAAAGCGTACTAGTTTCTAAACTTAGCCATTTCTTCGTTGAACGTTTCTTTGAACCGCTCATAGTTGTAATCAATTTTGAGAGACTGATCTGCGGTAAGTGATTCGTAGTACTTATCGAACAAATCCGAACCGCTAAGTTCAAGGGCTAAATAGTAGCGAAACTGGTTGCTTTCACCAACGCGTGTCATGCGCTCACATACCGTCTTCACACCGCGCAACTCTTGATTGATTACCGTGCGCGCATTTTGTTCAAAGCGTTCTAAAAGCTCTTCGGTATTGTTGTATTCAGATGACTTGATGTAGTTGTCACCAACTACTTTTATGGTAGAACTCAAGGTACCAGCCATTGCGGTTCGAGCGTTACTCATGGCTTTTTGTTTGGCTACGTTGGCATCCATACTTTCTCCAAATCCGTGTGCGCGGAAGTGTTCGTCGTCGGATTTGAATTCAATGCAGGGAAGGATGATTTCTTTTTCATCACTGGAAATACCTGTCGCTTCTTGTTTCTTTTTACACGAGGAGGCAGCGAAAATAAACCCGATGCCAAGAAGAATGTACAGAAAGTGCTTTTTCATAATATAGTTTTTTACGACCGAAAAACGGTTGATTAATGATGGTAAATGTACAATAAACTTGTCAAACCACGTGCCACATATTTGTTTTACGATATTAAACAAAAATGCAAGAGGTCGGTAAGCTGTTTATCCAAACGTTAGTGTTGTTTTTAAAGTGAAGCAAAACGTATTCACTTAAGGGCAGGGGATGTAGTCGGGGTCATTAATAAACGGATCACTGAAGTCGGGATTGGTTACAAACTCCGCATCGGTGAGCGTCTCCAAGAATGCCTCAAGGGCATTTTTCTCTCGTTCGGAAAGGTTGAGACCAATATTTACGTGCTTCATATTTACATCGATGGTGGGCGACATTTTCCCGCCTTCGTTGTAGTGTTCAATCACTTCTCGAAGGGTGTTAAAACGGCCGTCGTGCATGTAAGGCCCTGTAAGCGCAACGTTTCGCATGGTGGGTATTTTGAATTTTCCCATATCGTCGGGATCACCGGTAACAGCGTAGCGACCTTCAGCCATGTCGGCCAGCCGATCTAGGCCATTGTTGGAAAATTGAAGCGAACCGTAAGCGGCGAATGTTTCACCCGTGAATGTAGCGCCGTGGCAGTGAAAGCAGTCTCCACGCTCGCTCAACTCAAACAAAATAAACCCTTCTTCTTCCAGCGGGGTAAAACTTTCGGTGGGGTTGCTGCGCAACTTCACGCGGTCGTATTTGGAGTTTGCAGAGATCAATGTGCGTTCAAATTGAGCGATGGCCTTAGTGATGCGGTCTTGTGTGATGGTTTTATCACCAAAAGCCGCCTCAAACATCGGTGGGTATAAGTCCGTTGCCGCAAGTTTCTGCTCAACATCTTCCCAAGTATTATCCATTTCCAACTCGTCGATGATGGGAAAAAATGCTTGGTGTTCTAAAGAATGGCTTCTTCCGTCCCAAAAGAAATGCTCTTGCCATAGCATATTGATGATGGCCATGCTGTTGATGATTCCTTCTCGACCATCCACACCAATACTGAATCGTCTACCGGGATCGGTAAATGCAGCTTCTTGTCTATGGCAACAGCCACAACTAATCGTATTGTCGCGGCTCAACTTTTTTTCGTAAAACAAATGCCTGCCAAGCTCAATGCCCTCTTCGGTGGTTGGGTTGTCGGGAGGTATGGGCATAGGCTGGCCAAAGCCTTTCGGCGTTTCAATTTGCACGTACTTTGGATTAAATTCGTCGGCACCTCCATTACCGTTTTTTTCCTCTTTCTCGTCGGATTGACACGCGACAAACCCTACAAAGATTAGAGTTACCACAAGCGTAATGTGTTTCTTCATGATTCAATAATGTATTAAACAATGCAACAACAAGTGTTTATGTACAATCATTTTATATGTTACATATAACCGTTAACACATTGTTGATAACATGGTTTCAAATATACGAAACAAACAGACAACACAGTATCCACACTCGTTGGCTGTGACAAGCATCACATTTTTGATGTATCTTCGCAAAAAAACACAAAATATGCGCAAACTTTGCCTCGTTGTTGCAACGTCACTATTTGTGGTAAGTTGTTCGGAAAATCATCAAACAGAACCTATCAATAACAAAAACACACTGCCTATGGACGTACACAGTGCTTACCAAAACAGCGATGCACGTGTGTCGCACCTCAACCTATCGTTAAAGGCCGATTTTGATGCGCATATCCTTCAGGGCACCGCAACTTGGGATGTTGTTTCCAACGGTGCCGACACGCTTTACCTTGACACTAGAGGACTTGATATAACCGACATTGTGGATGAAAATGGTAAGGAGCTGACCTACGAACTGCAGGATTACGACAGTGTGCTTGGGCAGCCTTTATCTATTTATGGAGTGGCTAATGTCAAAAAAGTGGCCATTACCTACACAACGTCTCCACAAGCAGAGGCCATTCAGTGGCTAGAGCCAGAAGGAAAAACGCCTTTTATGTTTACCCAATCTCAAGCCATCTTAGCGCGTACCTGGATTCCTTGTCCGGATAGCCCTGGCTGGCGATTTACATACGAGGCAACCATTGACGTTCCCAATCACTTACTCGCGCTCATGAGTGCAGAAAACGCAACGGAGAAAAACGACGAAGGCATTTATCATTTTCGCATGGAGCAGTCCATTCCCTCGTACCTAATGGCCTTAGCCATAGGTGATGTGTCGTTCGCTCCCCTGAGCAATCGCGCCGGTGTATTCGCTGAAGAACACATATTAGAAGCTGCCGCGTGGGAGTTTGCCGAAACCGAAGACATGATCGTTGCCGCTGAAGGGCTCTATGGCGACTACGATTGGGAACGATACGATATTTTGGTTTTACCGGCCAGTTTCCCGTTTGGAGGGATGGAAAACCCGCGTTTAACATTTGCCACGCCTACCATCATTGCCGGTGACCGCTCGCTCACATCGTTGGTTGCGCATGAACTTGCACACTCGTGGTCGGGAAATCTGGTAACCAACGCTACGTGGAATGACTTCTGGATTAACGAAGGCTTTACGGTATACTTCGAACACAGAATCATGGAAGTCGTCTATGGTCGCGACTACGCAGAAATGCTCTCGGCACTTTCTCGTACGGATTTAATCGAAGAGGTAGCGGATTTTATGGAAACCCGTCCGGAAGACACACGGTTAAAGTTAGACTTAGAAGGCAGAAACCCCGACGATGGTGTGAGCAGAATTGCGTACGACAAAGGGTATTTTTTTCTCAGATTAATTGAGGAAACTGTGGGAAGAGATCGCTTCGACGCATTTTTAAAAACGTATTTTCAAACGCATAGGTTTGGTGTAATGACCACCGAGATGTTTTTGGATTATCTTCGAGACAACCTTATTTCTGACGACGAATGGAATGCCGTCGGGGTGAGCGAATGGGTATATGGAAAGGGGCTGCCCGATAATCTTCCTGCCGTTGAAAGCACCCGGTTTGCCAATGTGGATGAAGCGGTTAAAATGGCTCTCGATGGAAACAAACCCGACAATACTGACCAATGGTCTACCCATGAATGGTTGCGTTTTATACAGGGAATCCACGACAACCTTACCGGAGATGGTCGTGGTATATTGACAACCCTCGATGATTGGTATGGATTTACCGAATCCGGCAATAGTGAAATCCTTGCTGCTTGGTGGCAGCCGGTTATCAAACACCAATATACAGAAGCATATCCCGCTATGGAGACATTTCTCGTAAATGTGGGGCGTAGAAAGTTCCTAACCCCTGCATATCGTGCGCTTAAAGAAACCGATCAAATCGATGTGGCCAAGGCCATTTACGAAAAGGCACGCCCTAATTATCACGCGGTAAGCAGACAAACTATGGATGCGCTTTTAAACCATCCACCTGCATAATCCGTTATCTAAATACAAACAATTTCTAACGCTAAAAAACACATTCCATCATGAACGCAATCACATCTATAGTAGCTGCCCTGCTCATATCGTTTAGTGCATCAAACAAGAAACCCTTACCGGAAATTGAGCCCGGAGACATTGCTCCTAAAGCGGATGTATCAATGAAAGATGTTGTTTCGGGAAACAGCTATAATTTAAAAGATTTAGTGGGAGAAAAAGGGTTGATTGTCATTTTCACCTCCAACACATGTCCATACGTCATCGCTTGGGAAGACACCTACCCGGAAATTGCAAAAATGGCCAAAGAAAAAGGCATCGGTGCCGTGCTGGTGAATTCAAACGAAGCCTTTCGCGGTGAGCAAGATGCTCCGGGCGCCATGCGTCAAAAGGCAGAAGAGGGAGCGTACAATATGCCGTACGTGATTGATGAAACGCACGTTGTTGCAGATGCGTTTGGTGCTAAGACCACCCCGCACGTCTTTTTATTCGATGCCGAACTGGTATTGGTGTATAAGGGTGCCATCGACGATCGTTACGACGGTGGAATGAAAGAAACCCCGGAAGCCAATTGGTTGAGCGATGCCATGGAACAACTTTCAAAAGGAGTTGCCATTGAAAAAAGCACAACCCGACAAATTGGTTGCAGCATTAAGCGCGTAAAGAAATAAAACGCCAACTGTGAGTGACGACCGCTATAAACGACTGACATCAGAAGGCACAAGTGTATACCGCGAAAAAGGATCTAAGTTTTATGGCTATGCCTTTCCCGTGGACTCCTTCGACGATGTTGAGCATGCCATAAACACCATACGTGGAGCGCATTCAAAGGCGCGCCATTTTTGTTACGCCTATCGTGTAACCGAAGACGATTGGCGCGCTAATGATGATGGTGAACCGCGACACAGTGCAGGAACGCCCATTTTACGTCAAATTCAATCGGCTGATTTGTACGAAACAGCGGTGGTGGTAGTACGTTATTTTGGCGGCACAAAGTTAGGCGTATCCGGGTTGATCAACGCGTACGGTACCGCCGCCACGGAAGCGCTTGGTCAGGCTAAAAATGAATGGACGTTTCCCACCAAAATAATGCGGTACACATTAAGTTACCCGGCGTACAACAATGCACTCCAACTATTAAATCAGTTTGACGGCGAAGTAAAAAACCAAGAGATGGGCGAGCACGTAAACTTAACCATACGCATTCGTGCTACCCAAGCCCACCACTTCGACAATGCACTCACCAACAACCTCCACAAATTATAATCCCTTTGCTTTTACCTGCTTAATCGTATTTCTATCCGCAATATCATCTCAACCGCTAATACTGTTTATTTTGCCACGAATGAGCACGAATGTCCACGAATTTATTCGTGCAAATTAGTGA
>SKIJ01000104.1 GCA_007116495.1 Cryomorphaceae bacterium
AAAAAAACCGCCAAGAGCAATCTTGAGCGGTTTTTTTGTTTCCACATTAGTGCAAGTGAGGATTTAGAAATGGAATCGAATGGCCAATGATGATGCGGTACCGATGTACGTGCCGCCGGCGGAGCTGAGTCCGATGATGGGGCTAATATCCAACCCAAATACCAGCGGAATTTCTTGAAGCGTGTATTCCAATCCCAGAACGCCATTGATGCCCAAATCCAGTGAGCCGTCTTCCGGTCTGTTGTTGCGGCCACTTGCGCGCCATCCGTTGCCATATGCGCCAAAATTGCGGTTGGTGGCGTGAACGTGTCCTCCAAATCCGTAGTACCAGTTTAAATTGGTCACCCCAAATGCTTGGTTGTGTATTTGGTACAAGCCGGTTAGGCCAATGCCGTTTCCTAAGTGCAATATGCCCTCAATGGCATTTTTTTCCGAAGTAAAAGTTTTATAGCTCAAACCCGAGGGTAGACCAAACCGCAAACCTATGGCTTGCTTGTATTGTGCATTTACAGAAATTCCGATGGTGAATAGGGCAATGAGCAGAACAAATCTCTTCATGGTGGATGCAATGATTTTGGTTAAAAATTGATGTTTAAGGGTGAAAATCGACGACGTTGCGTTGTTTAACGTGTTGTATCCATTGCTTGGAAATAAAGTAAAGCTATGACATGCAACGCGTTAAACGGTTATTCGGTGTGTCTTTTATTCCTGTGCAATATACGTATATTAGATTCAATGTCTGGTATTTAATCGTCATTTCAACGTTTGGTATTGCAAATTCTTCACTACTTTTAGCGCCTCAATAATCGCACATTTATACATGCGGTTACGATTGCGATTTTAATCATCCGATAGATATGACAAAGCAAAAAACGCGTTACAGCGACAATGAACTTCAAGAGTTTAAATTACTGATTGAAGGAAAAATAGAGAAGGCTGAAAAAGATCTCGAACTACTAAGGGAGTCGTTTTCCAACGACAAAAACAACGGTACCGACGACACATCGCCTACGTTTAAGGCGTTTGAAGAAGGTTCTGATACGATGAATAAGGAGGCCAATGCTCAGTTGGCCATACGTCAAGAGAAGTTTATTCGCGACCTACGCAATGCCTTAATTCGCATTGAAAATAAAACCTACGGCATTTGTCGCGTTACAAACAAGCTCATCAAAAAAGAGCGTTTGCAAATGGTTCCCCATGCCACCTTGAGCATAGAGGCAAAAGAATCAAAAAGCCGAAAGGATTGAGGCGAAATCTCATAATCATTGCCCTGGTGTTGGTCTTCGACCAAATCATCAAAATATGGGTAAAAACCAATATGATGTTGGGCGAAGACATCCGTGTTTTCGACTGGTTCATTATTCATTTCACCGAGAACCCCGGTATGGCGTTCGGCCTTTCGTGGGGTGGTGAAATTGGGAAGTACGTTCTTACCGGCTTCCGCGTGGTAGCGTCGGTGTTGATTTTTATTTGGTTGTCTCGTTTGGTTAACGATAAGGTAGTCCAGGGCGCACAATTGGCGGTGTCGTTGATCTTTGCCGGTGCTGTTGGCAATCTCATCGACTCGCTTTTTTACGGTATTGTATTCGATCACAGCTACCATCAAGTGGCATCGTTCTTCCCCGAGGGCGGTGGCTATGGCTCTTTTATGCTCGGCAACGTTGTCGATATGTTTTACTTTCCACTCATCGATACCGTGTTGCCCGAATGGTTTCCGATTAAAGGTGGCGAGCGCTTCGTGTTCTTTCGCCCGGTTTTCAATCTTGCAGATGCCGCCATCAGTGTGGGTGCCGGCCTGTTAATCATCTACCAAAAACACGTGTTTAAAGACCACTGATGTTTTAATTGACCTTGTTGTATTGTATCTTCGTGCGAGAATTATAACAGCATTTACAACATGGCAACAATTAAAATTGCAATCAACGGTTTTGGTAGAATAGGACGTTTAACTTTGCGTTACCTACTTGATTTTGACAATGTGGACGTGGTAGCAGTAAACGATCTCGCGCCGGTAAAAACCATTGCACATCTCTTTAAGTACGATTCCGTACATGGCGTTTTCAACGGCACGGTTGAAGCAGCTGACGATCACATGCTCATCAACGGAAAGAAAGTGTACGTTTACGAAGAGCGTTCTCCCGAAAACCTTCCTTGGAAGCAACACGATATAGACGTGGTACTTGAATGCACTGGGATTTTTAGAACCCGCGAAAAAATGGCGCTTCACAAACAGGCCGGTGCCAAAAAAGTGCTGTTGTCTGCTCCTGGTGATAAGGCCGTGCCCATGTTTGTAATGGGTGTAAACGATCATCTTATGACCGCGGATATGGATTTGCTTTCAAATGCATCTTGTACCACCAATTGTCTTGCGCCCATGGCCATGGTTCTCGATGATTTGGCGGGAATTGAAAGCGGCTACATGACAACAGTTCACGCCTACACGGCAGACCAGCGTTTGCTGGATGCGCCACACAAAGATCTGAGACGCGCGCGTTCTGCTGCCGTTTCCATGGTGCCCACAACGACTGGTGCAGCCAAAGCCATGGGGCGAATCATTCCTCACCTTGAAGGCAAACTCAACGGGATGGCGGTACGCGTTCCCACGCCTAATGTTTCGTTTACCGACTTTACGATAACTACTAAAAAAAACGTATCCGTAGACGATGTGAATAATGCGATGAAAGCTGCTTCCGAAGGTAAGCTCAAAGGCATTTTGGCCTACGAAACGGAACCGTTGGTGTCGCAAGATCTCAACGGACATCCGGCATCCTGTATCTTCGATGTCGCTCTAACATCCGTAAACGGAAACATGGTAAAGATATGCGGTTGGTACGACAATGAGTATGGTTACGCAGCTCGATTAGGTGATATGGCCATTAAAATAGCAAAACTGTAAGGTTGTATGCTCATTGTAGATAGTGGAAGTACAAAAACAGCCATTCGGCTTTTGCGGAATGGTGCCGTTGTAGAGGAGCAAACCTGTGATGGCATCAACCCGTTGCTTCACGATGAGGCTTACATTACCCGGGTATTTCCCAAAATTCAGGCTGAACACGTAGAGCATATTTTTTTCTTCGGCGCGGGTTGCTCCACCGACGAACGCAAAGAAAAGGTAAAGCGCGCGTTACTTCAGCTTTATCCTCGCGCTGAAATTGAGGTGGAATCGGACTTGATGGCGGCGGCACATGCTGTGTACAAAGGCAAACCAATTAGTGTATGCATATTGGGCACAGGCTCCAATGCGGCGCTGTTTGACGGAAAATCGCTTCGTACACTAACACCCTCTTTGGGTTACATATTAGGCGATGAAGGCTCAGGAGCCGATTTGGGTAAGCATTTACTGCGCGATTACCTCTACGAAAATTTGCCGGATGATATGAGCGCAGCCGTGGCTGCAGCGACTGATGGCCTAAGCGCGGAGGAAATTGTCAATAGCGTGTACAACGCCGCCAGTCCTAGTCGTTACTTGGCTTCGCTGGCGCCTGTGCTTTCGCAATATAAGCAAACCGATTACACCCAATCGTTGCTCCATAACCGATTTACAGCATTTGCGGACGCGTTTCTTCGTCCCCATAACACCGGCCAGGCTTCAGCAGTTGGCAGCATTGCATTCTACTTTAGAGATGAACTCGAGTCGGCGTTCCGTCAACGCGGCATCAATCTGCTGGATGTGAAGAAAAACCCGGTAGATGGTTTGGTAGATTTTTACCGTACTTTTGTAGACTGATTGGTAATTTATTGCATTCATGCGTTACGTATTTCTTCACTTTTTTTTGGTGTCAATGTTGTGTGCATCGGCGCAAGACTTGGTCATCAACGAGGCAACAAACAATTCGTTTGCAAGCGTTGAAGATGCCAATGGAGACTTCCCCAATTGGGTGGAGATTTACAATCCACTTCCGGTTGCCGTTAATTTAAGTGATTACTACCTCTCGCCGGCTGCCAACGATTTGATGCGTTATCAACTGCCTGATAGCATCTTGTTCCCGGGTGAATTTACCTTGGTTCTCCTATCGGGAAAAGACCGCGATAGCGATTATATCCACGCCAATTTTATCTGGAGCGATATTCAGGAGCGGTTGTATTTAAGCAATACCGTTGGTCAGGTGATTGACGAAATTTTCATGCCCACTGTTCATTTTGATCGAAGCTACGGTCGCGAAACGGACGGAAGCACATCGTTTATTGTATTCGACGAAGTGTCACCCGGCCAATCAAATAACGGAAAAGCTGCCTTTACACCGCAAAATGAAGGTGTTTCCGTTTGGCCGCTTAGTGGTTGGTATAGCTCCGACAGCATACGGGTAGAAATAAGCGGAACGGCTACCGGTGTTGACTATTATTACACGCTCGACGGCAGCACTCCAAGCGTTAACTCCCCCAAGTACGACGGAGCATTTTGGCTGCTTCCCAATCCTACGGATACGTTTTACTACGCTGCTACACGCACCAATCCACCCAGCTCCAACAGCAGATGGAATTGGCGAGAGCCACGCCGTATGCCTTCAACGTCTAATGTGTTGTCGGTTGCCGCATTTCGCAATGGCAAACAGGTGTCGCCAACCGAGCATCGCCACTGGTTTATTGGCAGAGAAAAACCCAATCACGCCGAGGCGGTGGCCTCCATCATCAGTGACCCCGATGGCTTGTTTGGGTACGAAAACGGAATTTTTGTGGCGGGTAAAGTCTATCACGAAGGGCCGGGAACAGACTGGGATTGGGGAACCGGAAATTACCACCAACGCGGTAGAGCCTGGGAACGGTTGGCGCATGTTTCACTATTTGAAAACAGCGGTTCCACTGCGTTCTCTCAACAGCTGGGGATTCGTGTGCACGGCGGTGGCAGTAGGGCATTGCCCATGAAAAGCTTAAGATTATATCCCCGAAGCATTTACGGAGAAAACCGCATACGATATCCCATTTTTTCTCAGAGAGAACAAGATGTGTTCAATCGGGTGTTGATGCGCAACGGCGGACAAGAGTTTATGCGCACGCTTTACGTCGATGCTATGGCGTCGGAATTGTCGGGAAGATTAGGCTTAGAGTACCAAGCCTATCGTCCGGTTGTACATTACATCAACGGTGAATATTGGGGCGTAATCAACTTTCGCGAACGCATCGATGAATCGTTTATTTCGTATAACCAAGGCATTCCCGAAGAGGAGGTGTTTTTATCCATGTTTAGTTCAAGTAATTGGACGCGTTACGACGGACGCTGGTCGCGATTCACCAAAGATCTTGAAAATACCGACGGTGTAAAGGAGATAGAAGGTCTTTTGAAGACGCACTTAGACATCGACAACTTCATCGATTATTTTTTGCTGCGCGTGTACATCGGTGTTTATGATTGGCCGGGAAATAATCGCGCCTTGTGGCGAACGAAAAGCGATACATCTCTCTACCGCAATGTGGTTTTTGATTGCGACGGCGCATTTGAAAACTTCAGGCACGATAATTTAGAACACGCCATTACTACGGAAGGCAGTGCCTGGCCTAATCCGCCTTGGTCGACCTTGGTGTTTCGAAAAATGATGGCAGTTCAAGACATCCGACAGGCAGTTCTCAAACGAATGGACGAGCTTATTATGACTACCTTTCACCCGGACACTCTCATGGCGCTCAACGCAACATACATCAATCGTTACGAACCATTAATGGAGGACCACATCGATCGTTGGCAGTTTCCCGGAACAAGCATAGACGATTGGTACGAAAACCTCAGTGTTATTTCGGAATTCATCATCAAACGCCCTTGTTACATTCGTCGTTTTTTTCGCGAAGCATTCGATACAGATGAGCAGTACTTCAACCAATTTGAGTGCGATGGTAATGAATTCGTACGCCCCGAAACACCGGAATTTGACGTGAATATTTATCCAAACCCAAATGATGGCACTTTTAATGTGGATGTTGCAGCTTCCCGTGTAGACAGATTTACGGTAACTTTGGTTAACATGCTGGGGCAAACATTATATGAACGTACATTTCTACGCGGGGAAACGCAATTTACACACCGCATCAGCGCCTTGGAAAATGAGCCCCCTGGTAACTACATACTGCGGTTGAGTAACGGTCAAAACACAACCCATCACCGCATTGTTAAATTATAAAATAAAATCCTCATGAAAAAGATTCATTCAACACTTATCGCATTGGGAATGTTACTGGTTGTTGCATGCTCCGACGATGATGACGCAAATGGACGTGACAACGGCAATGGCGACGTAAACTGTGAAACAGATGCTTTGTCCTACACAGACGACATCAAACCCATCATCGATGCCAACTGCGCAACGGCCGGTTGTCACGCAGCTAATACGTCTCGCCCCATGGGCACCTACGAGTCTGTAAGAGATTATGCCCTCGACGGTTCATTGGTCACCCGCATCAATTTACCCGTATCGAACCCCCAGTCCATGCCACCCACCGGCCCCTTAGACGATTGTAC
>SKIJ01000134.1 GCA_007116495.1 Cryomorphaceae bacterium
ATACCGTAAGATCAATGCTTCCGGTGATGCAATGTCTCTTTTCTCGGAAATTTGGTTGTTAAAGGTGGTGAAATCAAGTATCTCGAAGGATTCAACCTCTTGTTTGCAGGCAATCATGCCCAACATAACTGAGAAGGTGATGATTTTTGTCAAATGCTTTTTCATATATGCTCTCTGGTTGAATCCTATTTTTTCATATTCAAAAACCCAATGATTACAAACGACGTCACAAACATAATCAAACTGTAAACCGCCGCCGGAATGGCAAAATCGTTGTTTTTCAGCAATCCAAGTGCCAAGGCAATGGCCAGTGTTCCGTTTTGTATTCCGCTTTCAATGGATATGGAAATGGACTGTTTCTTTCCAAGGAAGAAAATCTTCGCCGTGAAATACCCCAAGGCCAAGGTGCTTACGTTTAGCAAAAACGTCCCAATACCAACTTCACTGAAATATGGAATGATGTTGTGCTTTTCTTTGATGGTTAAGCCGACGATTAAAACCAACAACACCAAGGCCGAGGCGACTTTGACCGGACCTTGTAAGCGGTCTGCCAGTTTTGGTTTGAATCGCTTGATCAACATGCCAAAACTGATGGGTATGATGGTGATGATGAAGAGGTCTTTGAAAATATCGAAGCGGTTTAAAAATATGGTGGTGTCGTCGTCGCCCATGAAGTGATTGAGACTCCACTCCAAAAACAAGGGAATGGTAAACAGGGTCAGCACGCTGCTAAAGGCGGTGAGGGTAACGGACAGCGCCGTGTCGCCCTTGCATAGGTGACTGATTAAATTAGAGGTTGGTCCGCCCGGACAAGCAGCGATGATGATCATACCCACGGCTAAGGTGTTTCGGATGTCAAGTGCATATATCAACAAAATCGCAATCAGTGGCAGCAGCAGCATTTGATTGGTCAAACCGATGATAACCGCTTTGGGAAATTTGACCACGCGTCGGAAATCGCCGATGGTGAGGGAGAGTCCCATGCCCATCATGACGATCATGAGGGCTATACCTAGGTATATTTTTGCAGAATCATCCATAGTGTGTCTGTCTATAAAGTCCGATAGCTGCGTTATGCTCAATTGAAAATTCAGTCATTTACTTTAGTAAACTCTTTCATTTTCAATTTTCGCATGCCTTGCTCTCGAACTTTCTAGAGCAGCCACAGCATTATTCATTAAAACGTTTGGCTAAAATAACTAAAAAACAATGGATGTTTTCGTACGGATGAAAAAAAACTTAATTCGTAGGGGCAACACGTAGGTTGGTTACCGCTATGCAGGGCAAATACGTGATTAACGATTGCAGGGCCAACCTATGTGTTGGCCCCTACGTAGCACCGGCAAATTGCATGTCGTAGAGGTGTGCGTAGGCGCCGTTTTTTTCTAATAGTTCTTCGTGGTTCCCTTCCTCTACCACGCGTCCTTTGTCCATAACCAGAATTTTGTCGGCCTTGCGGATGGTAGACAAACGGTGGGCAATAATGATGTTGGTTCGCCCGTCGGTGATTTTGTCGATGGCTTTTTGAATGGCCAATTCGGAATGGGAATCCAAAGAGGCCGTTGCTTCGTCGAGGATGAGAATCTCCGGATTGGAAACGTAGGCGCGTAAAAAGGCGATTATTTGGCGCTGTCCGGCCGAAAGCGTACCGCCCTTCTCGCCTACTTGGAAATCCAGTCCACCGGGAAGCTCGTCGATGAACTGCCCAACGCCTATGTCTTTGATGGCGTCTTTTACCGCCTGAGGAGAGACGTCGTTGCCCATGACAATGTTTTGGTATACGGTGTCGGAAAACAAAAACACGTCTTGGAGCACCACGGCCAGGTGTCGGCGAACGCTGTTAAGGGTGTAATCGTCAATCAACTTACCATCGATGATAATTTCGCCTTTCTGATAGGGATAATAGCGCGCAAGTAAACTGATGAGTGTGGTTTTTCCTGCACCGGTGGCACCAACAACCGCCAGGGTTTGTCCGGCTTGCACCTCAAAACTCAAATCGCGGATCACCATCTCGTCGTCGTTGTAGCCAAACCAAACGTTTTTAAAGGCGATATCGCCTTTGACCTCGGTCAATGTTTTATCACCGCCGGTTTCTATGTCTTCTTCGTTGTCGAGAATATTCATCACGCGCTCACCGGCCACCAAGCCCATTTGCAGGGTATTGAAGCGATCGGCCAGTTGACGTAACGGACGGAAAATCAGGTTGACAAAGAAGATGATGGCGATGAGTTCACCCAAGGTGATGGAATCGCCCGCAGCCGCGCGTATCCCCCCATACCACACGGCCAAACCAATGGCAATGGCCGAGAGGATTTCAATAACGGGCAAAAAGATGCTGAAATACCAAATTGAGCGAACATTGGCCTTTCGGTGACGGTCATTTATTGCCACAAACGACTCGTATTCGCGTTGTTGTTTATTGAAGAGTTGAACAATGGAAATTCCACTTAATCGCTCCTGCACAAAGGCGTTGAGGTTGGCTACTTCGTTGCGTACGGCCTGGAATGTTGACTTAATGGCTAATTGAAACCAACGGGTAGCTATGTATAACAATGGTAAAACCGATAAAGACACCAAAACCAGTCGATAATCAATAAATACGAACATACAAATCAAAATAACGCTGATTTTGAGCAGATCGGAAAAAATGACCAGCAAGCCTTCAGAAAATATGTTTGCTATCACTTCGATGTCGGATACATTTCTGGTCACCAGTGTACCAATTGGACGTCGATCGAAGAAAGCTAAGCGAAAACTATTGACCTTTCGGTAGAGGTCTTTGCGCAAATCGCGGATGATGCTTTGTCCCAACTGATTGGCCAAGTAGATAAACACAAACTGCACGAGGGTTTCCAGCAGCAACAAGCCGATGAGAACCAAGGTAAACAATAGTAATTTATCGGCGTCTTGCACCTTGATGACAAATTCATCGACGGTGTATTGGATGATGAGCGGTCTGGCAGTGGTTAAACCGGCCAAGACAACCGTAAGCGTCAAAGCCACGTAGAAAACAACCTTGTGCGGACGAATGTAGACCATCAGCTTGCGCAGCAGCTTGAGGTCGAAGATCTTTTTTTTCGGTGTTTGGCTCATATAAAAATGTGGTCGGGATATTGGATATCGGACAAATACAACCCTTGAGGCGGAACAGATGTTCCGGCATCACTGCGGTTTTCTGATTGCAACAATTGTGGAATGCTCTCAATCGGTCGCTTCCCCTCGCCTATCTCGATCAAGGTGCCCACGACGGCGCGCACCATGTTGCGCAAAAAGCGATTGGCGGTGATGTGAAACAGCCATTCGTTGCCGTCCTTTACCCACTCCGCTCGAGTGACGTTACAAATCCCCGTGTTTTCTTGGGCGCGACTTTTCTCAAATGCGCGAAAACTGTGCTCTCCCACCATCAAAGCCGCCGCGCGGTTCATGGCGTCAAAGTCCAGCCGGGTAAAGTGACAGTAACTCAAGCCGTAGAGAAAGGGCGACTTATCAAAGTGCAATCGATAGATGTAGCTCCTCCACAGCGCATCAAAGCGGGCGTGGGCTTTGGGCAAAACCGGTTTCAAATCGTAAACGGCCACCTCGTGTGTGAGATAGCGGTTGAGTTTGAATACGAGTTCATCGATATTAGCCGTGGTTTCAAAGTGACAGTACATACATTCGGCGTGTACTCCGGTATCCGTTCTTCCGGCGCCCACCACGTAAACAGGCTCACGAAGCAGTCTGCTGAGTGCCTCATTGAGCGTTTGTTGAACACTGGGCACATTGGGTTGAATTTGCCAA
Source organism: Cryomorphaceae bacterium (assembly GCA_007116495.1). Classification (GTDB taxonomy): domain Bacteria; phylum Bacteroidota; class Bacteroidia; order Flavobacteriales; family Schleiferiaceae; genus CSBr16-58. Next base: position 3,781 of record SKIJ01000134.1, read on the forward strand.
CCACTGAATGCCTTGCCGTTGTATGCCAAACGGAGAAAATACCGTTGCTTCATGCTGAATTTCCACTTAGATTTGCAAAAGTAAACCATAACACAGCGCCCCATCAAACGAATCCTGCTTTTATCTGACACCCATTCTTTTCTCGACGAACGCTTACTCAAATACGCCGAAGAGGCCGATGAAGTTTGGCACGCCGGAGACATTGGCGACGAATCGGTTATGACTCCTTTACACGAACGCGCGGAAGTACGCGCGGTTTACGGCAACATAGACGGAGGCATACTTCGAAAAATCTACCCACACGACCAGCGATTCACCATCGAGGGCTGCCGGGTGTGGATCACGCACATAGGCGGACATCCCAAGCGGTACGCTCCGGGCATTGCCCAGCAGTTTAAATCACAACCGGTGGACCTCTTCATTTGCGGGCACTCGCACATTGTCAAGGCCGGTTACGACCAAACACACAAACACCTACACTTAAATCCGGGCGCTGCCGGCAAACACGGCTGGCACAAACAGCGGACGGCCATGCGGTTTGTGGTGGAAAACGGAAAGATTAAGAAGTTGGATTTGATTGAGTTGAGTTGATGGGTATAAAAATACAATAGTTCTGCATGGGTTAGCACAAGTCTAACCCCTACAGAAAAGTGGTTGTTGGGACTTTGAGTTCAGAACTTCTAAGTCAAATTTTTCCATTATGGTCAGGTGTAAGTTTTACTCCTATTGTCAACACAAGGGCAAAAACACTAAAAATTACTCTCGTTTTAACAATAGAGGTAAAAATTTCTCTCGTTCAATTTTAGAAAGCAGTTATTGTTTAAGGACTATTTCTGTTATGATAGCCAAAAACCTAAAGCTATTATCTTAAGATCACCCTGCAAAAAATGCTATATTCGCACCATACGCGTGATTGATGTTCAAACCCTTCCCCAGTTACATGCAATCGCTCAAAAAAGACCCCATCAGAGAAAAGTGGCTGGTATTACTTTTTCGCAACAGAAGGTCCAGTTCAACACGGCTTTCATTTTTCATACACAGTATTATACTTTCAAAGGTATTCATGAGCGCTTCGTGGTTCTTTGAGCTTTGAGTCTAGGGTAAGATTGGCTGATATGCAACGTTATCTTTATTTTTCAGCTAATCAGTTTCTTGTTCTCAATAATTCGACGCATAAGATATTGTCAGTCAAATAGTCCCTAAAAAACCAATAATCCAACACCAACCTTTACGGGATGAGGTATTATCTTCTTTGACTTAAACACACTATACAATCCTAAGGGTGGAAATAGGAATAATAAGACATCTGCTAAATTTGGATTATCACACCATTTTTCAGTTGAATTCTGTACTGAATTCCCACCTGTTTGTTGAAAGGTTTTTTTATGTTTCATTTTTAAATTTTTATACGTTAAGTAAGCATACTATATGGAGCGCCTCACACTATCGGTTTTCATACAAGTATTAGCGTAGTTTGGGGTTTTGAAGTAATTCACTGTCCGCATACCGCAAAGTTTCTTAGTAACCAAAATGCTCATTTTTAGCCATTCAGCTCGCATTACGCTTATACAATGTTCTGGGTACTATTTCATTGGGGTCAACTGCTACAATTTTTCCGTTCCTTAACACAATCATTGGGCTTTTCTTTTGCTTTTTATATTCCACTAGCCTTCTGTAGGTTTCTTCTAATCCTTTGACTATTCTATCCCTTTCATCTTTCAATTGTTCTTTAGTGCTCATAATAGTTCCTTTTTAATTGCTCCCATTGTTTAAAATTATGGATTGTTTCATCATTCAGTGCTCCTTCTGCTACAACTTCATAAGTATCACCTGAATTGTTTACAAACAGCCAATTGTCAACCTTGTCAAGAAACAAGTTGAAAAAATTCTTCAGACCACTTTTATACCTTCTTCGAATAACATCCTCAGGAATGTGGTGACCTCCTTCTCTTACTCTAGTTTCTACCCTTGAAATAGCCAATTCTTCGGAATCAAGCCAGAAAAACAGACAAGTCACTTGATAGTCTAATTCCTTTGCTCTTTCAATAAACTGAACATAGCTTCTTGTTGAAAGAGTAGTTTCGAAGGCAAAGCTTTCTCCTGACTCTAACATCTTCTTTATCCTTTTCAACATCAGCCTGCCTGCTTCAATCCCAGCTTTCTCTGGTTGAAATGGAGAAATCCCCCTTGCTATCTCATCTGCATTTACAAATTCTTTGCAATCAAGGATTTCAGGTAGTATAGTATATGATGCAGTAGTTTTTCCTGCACCGTTACACCCTGCTATGATATAGAGCTTCTTCATCAATTACAAAGATACAGCACAATCTGAACTCTGAGAGCAGTTCTTAATGTTACCCACAACAAGAAAATACGTCTAAGCATCGTCAATGTCCGTGTTGCAAGAAAGGCACAATGCACACCATACTTGTCTTTGATGTTCGTGGACCACCTCTAACCTACATGCGATTGCTTAAAAAAGACCCCATCACAAAAAAGTGACAGGCATGGGTAAGGGAAGGTGTATCTAAAACGCAGCAAAGGCACCTAAAAAACCTCAAGACGCACCCGGAATGCAGCGTCTGAAAACAACACCGGAAAATCTCAACAA
>SKIJ01000058.1 GCA_007116495.1 Cryomorphaceae bacterium
ATGTACAGGTTAGTTGGGGAGCAAAATCTGATTATGAGCTTTGGTCTTGTGATTCTTGCATTTCTCTAAGGTCAAGTAATCTTCCGGCCATTGAAGTCATAAAAGAGTTATCAGAGTCATCAGTATTATCCAATATAAATGTGCGGGTTGACGAATCCAGTCCTTTAACATCTGAGGAAAAAAAGTGGGTTTCATCTATAGAAGGTGGTAATCCTGTGTTGGAGGAAGCCATGGTGAGTCGTGATGAAGGACGTTATAGTTTGCGTGCAGCAGTTGCCATCGTTAGGAAAGACGATCGAGATCAATGGGTGAAGGTAAAGCGCATGCGCATTGAATACGAGTTGGCACCTAAATCCGAATCAATGAGAAAGACGTTTGCGCCATCGAGTGTTCTCTCTACGGGTTCTTGGTACCGGGTGGAAGTTAATCGCGACGGTGTTCATAAGTTAACACCACAGTTACTGCGTGATTTAGGCGTAAGCGGATCCATCAATTCAGCCACTCTTAAGGTGTATGGCAATCGAGGGGGGATGCTTTCAGAGCGTGTTGGAGATCCGTTTGTTGATGATCTACAAGAGATTCCGTTGTTAATGGAAGATGGTGGAGACGGAGAATTCAACGGAAATGATTTCGCTCTGTTTTACGCCAAAGGGCCTCATCAATGGACGTATAATGAAACAACGGAGCGTTACGCTCATGCATATAATATGTACTCTGATGTCAATTACTATTTCATTCGAGTAGACGGAGGAAATGGTAGACGGATTTCTACAAAGCAACCTCCATCAGCAGCTGCCAACCAATCTACGACAACATTCGATGATTTTGATTTCATTGAAGAAACAAAGGTGAATTTGCAGCGCACCGGTAGACAGTGGTTTGGAGATGTGTTTGATTTTAACCTATCCTACAATTACAATTTTAACTTCCCCAATCTTGTTACGTCCGAGCCTGCATTTATCCGTATGAGAGCCGCTGGCAGAACGCGAACCGGTGGGGTGTTTTTATCTACAACGTATAGAGGTACACAAATTTTACAACTTACGTTTCGTCCATTTGACCCCAATCCAAACTTACAAGTATTTGCAACTGACCAAACAGAAGAGGCAACGTTTAATGCGACGGGTAACAATATTCCCCTAACCGTTACACTAAACAATCAAGTTAATCCGGCTGCTACAGCTTGGCTGGATTTCATAACGCTGCAAGTACGCAGACGGCTTGTTTACACCGGAAATGAATTGTTATTTCGCGATGCGCAAACGGTTGGTTCAGCTAATATTACCACCTTTACCGTTGAAGGCGTTCCGCCTAACGTTACGATTTGGGATGTAACGGACGTCCTTAATACCGCAGAGATAACCTACTCATTAAGTGGAAATAACCTATCGTTTGATGCAGAAACGGACACCTTGAGAACATTTGTAGCCTTCAACGGCTCAAGTTTTCCTGTTCCGGAAGCGGTAGGTGCGGTAGAAAACCAAAACCTTCACGCCATGTCGCCCCCCGACATGCTGATCATTACACACCCAAGGTTCCGTTCAGCTGCCGAACGATTAGCGCAATTCCGTCGCTCTCACAACCAGTTTGATGTAAAAATAGTTACGCCACAAGAAATATACAACGAGTACCACTCAGGCGTTCAAGACATCAGTGCCATTCGCAACTTTCTTCGTTCGGTTTACATCAAAGCACCGGATGGAAACGGTTTAAAGTATGTATGCTTGATGGGGACGGCTTCCTATGACTTCAAAGATATTGAAAGCAACAACACGAATTTTGTTCCCATTTACCAGTCATTTGCCAGTCTTTCTTTGCGCTCGTCGTTCATCGCAGACGATTTTTACACGTTTTTAGATGATGGAGAGGGGTTAGCGTTTACAGTAAACACACTGAATGTCGCCATCGGACGAATAACTGTGCGGACATCATCACAGGCGAACGATGTGGTTGACAAAATCATTCGCTATGAAACCCATCCCGAACGATTTGGCGCGTGGCGCAGCAGAATGCTCATGGTTACAGACGATGTCGATGAAATATGGGAGCGGAGCTTTATGGTCGACAGTGAAGTTATTGCAGACACCATTCAATCCAACCACCCATTTTACAATATCATTCGCATATACGCCGACGCTTATCAACAGGTTTCGACTGCCGGTAGTCAACGATACCCCGATGTTGAAGACGAGATTTTTCGACGTGTTCAAAACGGTGTATTTATTACCAATTATATTGGTCATGGTGGAGAAACGGGATGGGCACAAGAACAAATTTTACGGTTAGAGCAAATCAATAATTGGACGAATATTGACCGACTCACAGTTTTTGTTACCATAACCTGTGACTTTAGTCGATTTGATGAAGTGTGGCGCATCAGTGCCGGAGAACAGTGTTTGCTCAATCCACAAGGAGGATCGGTTGCCTTACTGAGTACGACGAGACAAGTAGGAGCTCGTTTGGCTCAGGATCTTAATATTTTACTGTTTAATGAATATGTTGCAAAAGCACCCTCCGGAAACTATACCCTTGGTGATTGGATGAAAGACACAAAGAATAGAACAACGAGTCCGGTTACCATTGATTTTGCGCTATTAGGCGATCCGGTAACACGCATTGCATTCCCCGAATACGATGTTGTTACGGAAGAGATGCGCGATATGTTAATTGATGAACCTACCGATACCATTCGTGCACTTGGTAAAACGAAAGTCACAGGTAGAGTAGCTCAGCGGTCAAATGGAGTTGTGGTAAGTGATTTTAATGGCGAAATGGATGTGTCGGTCTTTGATAAGCCGGTGCAACGTCAAACGCTCGTCAATGACGGAGTTGGTGATCCATTCGTCTTTGAAACGCAAACCAATGCGTTGTATCGCGGTAGGGTAAGTGTGAATTCCGGTCGTTTTGACTACACGTTTATTGCACCCATCAACATTAATTTTAGTTTTGGCCCCGGTAAATTCAGCTACTATTCTGCATCCGGAGGCAGTGAAGCTGCAGGAGGTGATAATTCACCCATTATAGGTGGCTTAGATACCAACGCTCGTGCAGATGAAGAAGGGCCGGAGATTGAACTTTACATGAACGATGAGTCGTTTGTATTTGGTGGTATGACCAATGAAAATCCAGATTTGTATGCGGTATTGTTTGATTCCTCTGGAATAAATACGGTCGGTAACAGCATTGGACACGATATTGTAGCAACGCTTGATCACCAAACAGAAAACCCGATTGTACTCAATGATTATTACACTGCAGAGCTCAATTCTTTTCAGCGCGGATCCATTCGGTATCCATTTTTTGATTTAGACGAAGGGCCGCATCATTTGGCATTGCGCGCATGGGATGTACACAATAACCCATCTACAGCCCAAACGGAGTTTGTGGTGGCATCATCTGCTGGTTTGGCATTGAAACACGTACTTAACTACCCCAATCCGTTTACCACACGTACACATTTTCAATTCGAGCACAATCGTCCCAATCAACCTTTGGAGGTGATGGTGCAAATTTTTACGGTGAGTGGACGATTGGTAAAGACTATTCAAGCCAATGTCTTTAGTCAAGGAACTCGCGTTGTAGATGATCTTCCATGGGATGGATTAGACGATTTTGGAGATCGCATTGGCAAAGGTGTTTACATATACCGCGTCAAAGTACGGTCAACATTGGATGATGCGTATGCAGAAAAAATGGAAAAACTCGTAATTTTGCGCTAATATTGCAAGTTGATATATTGATGTAATAAACATAAAAAGGCATCGTTAATATATCAACTTTGTTGCTGTTTAAGATATCTATAGATACATGAAGATTTCGTCAATTACGCTTTTTTTAGCATCGATGGTTCTAATATCGGGTACTAATTCTCTTTATGCCCAAAGAATTGGAACGGATAATAACGTCATTACCACGGCCGTCCCATTTTTAGCCATTTCGCCGGATTCGCGAAGTGGGGGTATGGGTGATATAGGTGTTTCTACCAGTGCAGATGCCAATTCCATTCATTGGAATCCTGCAAAATTGGCATTCTTGGAAGACGGTGCTCGTTCGTTTTCTTTGTCGTACACGCCATGGCTTCAGCAGCTTGTACCGGATATCAATCTTGCCTATTTATCGTATGCTCATCAATTAGACAAGAACCAATCTTTGGCGTTTGATTTTCGCTTTTTTAGTTTGGGAGAAATACAGTATACCGATGCTAATGGAAACGACATAGGTCGTCATAGTTCCAATGAGTTTGCCATTGGGGGGGCGTATGCGTTAAAGTTGTCACGAAATTTATCGGGTGGTGTTGCTCTTCGCTACATCTATTCGAACCTTACACAAGCGGCAGGTGCGCAAAATATTGGTCAAGACATCACACCAGGACAGTCTTTCTCTTCGGATATCAGTTTGTTTTACGAAGGCGAGCGATTTGTGATGGAGGGAGGACAAACCGGACGTTTCACGGCGGGTTTGAACATGTCTAATCTGGGAACCAAAATACGCTACACCGCTACTGATAGAGCTGATTTTATCCCCACAAACCTAAGATTGGGAACTGGATTTATATGGGGTATTGACCAGTATGTGGACCTTGGTTTCCACTTAGAAGCCAACAAATTAATGGTGCCAACACCTCCAGAACGTGATGCCGAAGGCAATATTATTGCCGGACGAGATGATGATGTTCCGTTTTTTCAAGGTGTTTTTCAGTCTTTTTCTGATGCCCCGGGCGGGTTTACCGAAGAAATGCAGGAGGTTATTATCAATGCCGGAGTCGAAATGTGGTACGATGAGAAGTTTGCCATTAGAGCTGGTTATCAACACGAACACTTCGAAAAAGGGGGAAGACAATATGCAACGTTGGGTTTGGGATTGCGGTTTAACGTATTTGGATTGGATTTCTCTTACCTGATTCCGACAACACTTATTCGCAATCCGTTGGAGAACACCTTGCGCTTTACCCTATTTTGGAATCTTCACAAGTCTGAATCTTAAGCTGAAGCAATTTGAAGAAAAACGTCAAAACCATTTCCTACGCAGTTTTTGGTGTAGCGGAATTGGATAAGCCGTTAAAACAGCTTTATAAAATGGCGCAAGCGTCAGCCTCATCAGCATACGCGCCATACTCTAAATTTCCAGTAGGTGCAGCCGTTTTGCTTAATGATAAAACCATTGTAACCGGCTCCAATCAAGAAAACGCCGCCTATCCCTCCGGATTGTGCGCTGAACGTGTCGCTCTGTTTTATGCAACAGCTCAATATCCAAACCAGTTGGTTGATGTGGTACTGGTTTATGTGCCTGGGAGTAAAAAACCTGCATCTCCATGTGGCAGTTGTTTGCAAGCGATGGCTGAAATAGAAGACAGATATAAACAGCCAATTCGTGTATTCATGACGAACGATGAGTGGGTTATTGCTGTTGAGTCCGTAAATGCATTGCTCCCGTTTCGTTTTGGAAAGGAAGACTTATTTGACAATTAATCACAAAAAATTGTCATATCTCTTTTTTTCTCTATCAAACATATTGGCAACAAGGTTTTGCATTCTATTTTTGCGTGCGCATCATACCGCACAGTTTGTAATTATAAATGAGTATTCACATTGAAGCGTAATCGCTATGGCGAAGAAAAAAAGATTGACGAAAAACGTGTATCTGCAATGGTACGAAGACATGCTGTTCTGGCGTAAGTTTGAAGACAAAGCTTCAGCACTTTACATTCAGCAAAAAATCAGAGGGTTTCTTCATTTATATAATGGTCAAGAAGGCGTCTTAGCAGGATCCGTTTTGGCAATGGAAGAAGGCGATAAGATGATAACAGGTTATCGCAATCACGTACAACCCATAGCTCTTGGAGTTGATCCAAGACGAATCATGGCAGAGCTCATGGGTAAGGAAACTGGAACCAGTAAAGGAAAAGGAGGGTCCATGCATATGTTCTCTAAGGAACACAACTTTTACGGTGGACATGGTATTGTAGGTGGCCAAATTCCTCTAGGTGCCGGATTGGCATTTGCCGACAAATACAAAGGGAATAAAAACGTTACATTAACCTTTATGGGTGATGGCGCTGTACGTCAAGGTGCATTCCACGAAACACTCAATATGGCAATGCTTTACGAATTACCTGTTGTATTCATCGTGGAAAATAACGGCTACGCAATGGGAACATCTGTAGCCAGGAGTGCCAATCATACGGATATCTATAAACTGGGCTTGGGTTATGAAATGCCGTGTGATTATTTTGACGGTATGGATCCTGCTGCATCTTATGATGCTATTTATGAAGCTATTGAACGTGCTCGAAAAACCAATACACCAACATTGTTAGAAGCGCGTACCTACCGCTACAAAGGGCACTCAATGAGCGATGCCCAACATTACAGAACGAAAGATGAGGTTGCAGAGTACCAAAAGGTCGACCCTATTACCATCGTTCGCAATGTGATTGAGGAAAAGAAATACGCAAAAGAGGAGGAACTTAAAGAGATTGAGTCTCGCGTAAAAGACCTCGTAAAAGAATGTATAGATTACGCTGAAAATAGTGATTTCCCCAAAGATGAAGCCATCTTTGAAGACATCTATGCTCAAGAAGATTATCCATTTTTGAAAATACAATAAGGTAATGGCTGAAGTGATTAAAATGCCGCGACTGAGCGACACCATGGAAGAAGGAACAGTCGCAAAATGGCATGTAAGTGTTGGAGATAGCATCAGTGATGGTGACCTTTTAGCCGAAATTGAAACCGATAAGGCTACCATGGAGTTTGAATCTTATGAAGAAGGAACGCTTCTTCATATTGGTATAGAGGAAGGAGAAAGTGCTCCGGTAGACTCTGTTTTGGTAATCCTTGGCGAAAAGGGTGAGGATATCTCCGGTTTATTAAGTGGTGATGAAAGCGCTACCAAAGAAGAACCTAAAGAAGAGGAAGCGGACACTTCTGATGTTGAGGAATCGTCAAAACAATCGGTTGCAGAAGAAGATTCATCCACAAGTTCAAAATCGCAAAAGGAAACAACTGAAGATGATGGTGGCCGTCTAAAAGTTTCGCCTCTAGCGCGAAAAATGGCTGAAGACAAAGGCATTGACCTTAATCAAGTTGAAGGCTCTGGTGATGGTGGACGCATCGTAAAGCGCGACATTGAAGATTACAAGCCTTCATCTCAACCTGAAAAACAACAACACACACCAACCGCAGGTGATTCATACGATGAACAGCCTGTATCTCAAATGCGTAAAACAATTGCGCGTCGTCTAAGCAATTCTAAGTTTACAGCACCTCACTTCTATCTTACCATGGAAATAACCATGGATAAGGCATTAGAAGTACGTAAGTCGATTAACGCTGCAGAAGATGTGAAAATATCGGTTAACGATATGATTGTTAAAGCGTGTGCTGTTGCATTAAAGCAGCATCCTGCCATTAATAGTTCTTGGATGGGAGATACCATACGCCAAAACCACAACATCAACATTGGTGTTGCGGTTGCTGTGGACGAGGGTCTTTTAGTTCCTGTTGTTCGCAATGCTGATCAAAAGGGGTTCAAGACAATAGGAGAGGAGGTTAAAGAGTTCGCAGCGAAAGCGCGCGATAAGAAACTTCAGCCATCTGACTGGGAAGGGAACACCTTTACCATATCAAATTTAGGAATGTTCGGCATCGATGAATTTACAGCGATCATTAATCCGCCCGATGCGTGCATCTTAGCCATAGGAGGCGTGAAAGAAGTACCCGTTGTGCGCGATGGTTCGTTAAAAGTAGGAAACGTGATGAAAGTAACACTAAGCTGTGATCACCGCATTGTTGATGGTGTTACGGGTGCTAAGTTCTTGCAAACCGTGAAATCGATGTTAGAAGATCCCATGCGTATGCTGCTCTAATATATTCTTGATAGCAGAATAATTATAATTTGGCCGTTGTACTGAAAAGTGCAACGGCTTTTTTTAGCGAAACGAAATGGTTTTTGCCGGTAAAATTCGACTGATGTACAGACTTGGAAGCAGGAGGCAGATCAAACAAAATATAACGGTAGCTGCGTTTACTCCCAATATCCAAGACCAATGGAGGTGGATGGGTACCGAGCTTACGTAATATACAGTCTGGTCAAGAGTAATGAGGTTAAATTGACTTTGCAGAAAGCAAAATCCCAGACCAATTGCGTTACCCCATAACAGTCCCATTCCAATCAAGTAAAGACTCTTATTGATGAATATTTTCCGAATACTTCCGTTGTTTGCTCCAAGCGCTTTTAGTAGTCCAATTATGCGCGTACGCTCCAGTAGCATAATCATTAGCGCTGACGAAATATTGATGGCCGAAACAACGAGCATGACAATGAAAATAATGAGTATGTTGACATCGAAAAGATCTACCCACTGAAAAATCTGCTCGTACTGTTGCCTTGCTGAAATTGCCTCAACATCATAAGGGACTTGAAGCCTTATGTTGCTGGTCATTTCGTCCATATTAACTCCGGGAGCTAAAAAGACTTCGTAGCCGCCTACAGCATTGCTGTCCCATCCGTTGATGCGTATAAGGTGTTTTAAATCCCCAAGAATAAGTTGTTCGTCAATTTGCTCCAACCCCGTTGAAAATACCCCACTAACGTAAAAATAGCGCAATAGTGGTGGTTGTGGAGCAGCTCTAAAGAAATACATGGCAATGCGTTCGCCTTCTTCAATGGCGAGAAGGTTATAAAGATAACGAGACATTACAATGCTGTCATTGGGTTGCTGACCAGAGAAGTCGGGTATTTTACCTTCTTCCAGCGCACTTTCAATGAAGGGGGCTGCGTAGTCGGCGTCAATACCCTTAAACATTGCACCTTCAAAAAATGAACTAGACTTGATGATTCCGGCTCGATTCCCCGTGGCCTGCATGCTCACAACACCCGGTAACGTTATGATGCTGCTAACCCATTCAGCATCCGGTGTTATAGGCGAATGCTCCATGCCAATACTGCTCTCGTAAGATCGAAGCATAACGTGACCGGAGAAAGAGGTGAGCCGCTCTTTTATTTCCAGTTGCAGCCCTAATCCGGTTGCCAATGAAATAACCATTACAGCCACAGAGAAGCTAATGGCTGCTACGGACAAACGGATAATGGGGCGACTAAAACTGTTTTTTTTGTTGGTGTCAGAAATCAGTCTACGCGAAATGAACCATGAAAATGTCAAGCGCTGATTCGTTTTTAAAGATTGTAATGAAACGCCATGAAGGTTAGTGGGTGCTAATTAGCAACTTCAGACATAAACTTAATTCTTACCATTCTAAGTTCCTCATCGGTAAACTCACCGTCGAATTCTTCCATAGCGTCATCGATGCTGTCGTTTTCTGCATCCATAAAGTATTCGTAAATGTCGTCAATTTGGTCTTCGTCGAGGATGTCGTTTAGGTAGTAGTTGATGTTGATTTTCGTACCCGAATTTACGATGATATCAATTTCGTCGAGTAGTTCAGATAGCGAGAGATTCTTTGCACGAGCCAAATCGTCGAGTGGAATCTTTCGATCTGTACTTTGAATGATGTAGACCTTTAGCCCCGATTTATTCACAACGGATTTTACAACCAAGTCTTCTGTCTTTTCAATATCATTATCATCCACATATTTTTGGATGAGATTGATAAAAGGGGTACCAAACTTATTGGCTTTTCCATCTCCTACTCCCGGTAGCTGTTTTAATTCACTAATGCTGGTTGGATAATGCGTTGCCATTTCATTGAGGCTGTTTTCTTGAAATACAGCATATGGGGGAATTCCTTTTTTGTGCGCCTCTTTTCGCGTAAGGTCTTTTAGCATTTTAAAAAGTGTGTCGTCGAGGGCAGCCGTTCCTTTTTGCAAGTTCACGATATCGTCGCCATCTGCGTCGTCGTAGTTGTGGTCTTTGTTGACCAAGAACTCGGTTGGTTTTTCTAAAAATGCCTTTCCATTTTCTGTAACCTTTAGAATACCGTAACTTTCTATGTCTTTATCGATGTAGCCGCGTACTATAAGCTGGCGTATGACACTCATCCAGTGGCGTTCATCTTTGTCTGAGCCAGCTCCAAAAATATCCGACTGGTTTATCCTATACGCTTTAATTTGTGCCGTTAATTTTCCAACGAGAATATTGGCAATTTGTGGTGATTTGAACTTGCTGCTGGTAGTAATGATGGTTTTAATGATCAGTGCTGCATCGTCTCGTGCGTCAAATTTTTCTCGCGGATGACGACAGTTGTCGCACATTTCGTTGCAGTTTTTCTCATTAAAAATTTCGCCAAAATAATGCAAAAGGTATCGACGTCTGCAGCCACCATTTTCCACATAACCGACTGTTTCTGCTAGGAGTTGCTTGCCAATTTCTTGCTCAGCAACCGGTTTGTTGTGCATGAATTTTTCGAGCTTTTCGATGTCTTTATAGTCGTAAAATGCCAAACAAATCCCTTCACCACCATCTCTGCCGGCGCGTCCGGTTTCTTGATAGTAGCTCTCTAGACTTTTAGGTATGTCATGGTGAATAACAAAACGCACATCCGGTTTATCGATGCCCATACCAAATGCGATGGTAGCTACAATGACATCGGTGTCCTCCATCAAGAACATATCTTGGTGTTTGGCACGCGTGGCAGCATCCAAGCCTGCGTGGTACGGAAGGGCTTTAATGCCATTTACCTGTAATGTCTGCGCAATTTCTTCAACTTTTTTTCGGCTCAAACAGTAAATGATACCACTTTTGCCCATGTGTTTGCGTACAAACTTGATGATTTCTTTTTCAACGTTTACTTTTGGGCGAACCTCGTAGTAAAGACTTTCACGGTTAAACGAACTTTTAAATACGTGTGCGTGATCCATGCCCAGGTTCTTGATGATGTCTGATTGAACCTTTGGGGTGGCCGTTGCTGTAAGCGCTACGATGGGCTTGTCGCTAATGCGCTGCATGATGGAGCGAAGGTTTCTATATTCGGGTCGGAAATCATGACCCCACTCCGAAATGCAATGTGCCTCATCAATGGCGTAGAATGATATGTTTTGTTGAGAGAGAAATTCTATGTGCTCATCTTTTGTAAGCGATTCAGGAGCAACATATAAAAGTTTTGTATGGCCTTGCTCAATGTCGGATCGCACTTGCAAAAGTTCTTTTTTAGATTGTGAAGAATTCATGACGTGCGCTATTCCTTGGTTGGTAGAATATCCGCGCAGTGCGTCAACTTGGTTCTTCATAAGTGCAATTAAAGGAGATACAACAATTGCAGTACCTTCTTTCATTAAGGCGGGTAATTGATAGCAGAGTGATTTCCCTCCACCAGTAGGCATAATGACGAATCCGTCATTTCCATTGAGTAGATTATCAATTACGGCTTCTTGATTGCCTTTGAACGAGTCAAAACCAAAAAATTCTTTGAGCTTGGCGCTCGGGCTCATCGTATTGTTCATATCCGATGTTGTTTATTCTGTAAATAAAAAAAGTGCCTTACTTGATTTGTATTAGTCAAAAGTCGTCAGCTGATCGTCACTTAGAAATAACAATTGCATACAAACTGCATATTTCCTAAGGTCAACGAGGATTTGCGTTTTGCTGTCGACGTCTTTAGTACAGCCACAATGTTTTGTGGATAATCTCTCAATAGGCACAGCACCATTAATAATAATAAAATGATGCCTTAAAGGTAGAAAATTATACCATACACGCCAAATAAAAATCGATAGTCAGTTTTTTGTTATAATATGTCATCTATTTTCGAGCTTGGTCGGGCTATCACAGCCTTGTCTCCGGCTAATACTATAGGTCGCTGCATCAGTTTTGGATGCTCAATCATCGCAAAAATAAGTTCATCGTCTTCTAGTTCTTTGTCGGCAAAGAGGGTTTTCCACGTCGCTTCATTTTTTCGAACTAGTGAAGCGACATCAATATTGAGGGCATCAATGACATCGTTTAGTTGATCAAATGTCAACGGCTCATTGATGTAATTGACTACTTCGTAAGTAATCTTCCTTTCGTCGAGATACGCTAAAGCCTCTCTGCTCTTTGCGCAACGTGGATTATGGTAAACAGTAACTGGTATGCTTGACATAATATGCTATTGTGTTGTTTCTTGAGATGCTTGTCCCTCCATCATTAAAAATGCTTTGAGAAACTTATCTAAGTCGCCGTCCAAAACAGCATCGGGATCTGTGCTCTCAACACTGGTTCGAACATCTTTAACGAGTTTATACGGGTGGAGTACATAATTTCGAATTTGTGAACCCCATTCAATTTTTTTCTTTCCGGCTTCTATTTCAGCTCTTTTGGCATTTCGCTCTTCAATTACTTTTTCGTAGAGCTGAGACTTTAAGAGTTGAATGGCCTTTTCGCGGTTTTGGAGCTGAGACCTGGTTTCGGTATTTTCAATCACAATCCCCGAGGGTTTATGGCGTAAGCGAACACCCGTTTCAACTTTATTGACGTTTTGCCCTCCGGCACCGGACGATCGAAAGGTGTCCCATTCTATATCCGCAGGATTTACATTGATTTCTATCGTGTCGTCAACCAACGGATATACGTATACCGACACAAATGATGTATGGCGTTTGGCATTTGAGTCAAATGGAGAGATCCGCACCAAGCGGTGTACTCCATTTTCTCCTTTGAGATTTCCAAATACAAAATCGCCTTCCACTTCAAGAGTAACGCCCTTAACACCCGCTACATCTCCGGGCAAATAGGACAGTTCTCTTACTTTAAACGATTTTCTCTCAGCCCAACGAATGTACATCCGCATTAACATCTCTGCCCAGTCACAGCTTTCTGTACCGCCGGCACCGGCAGTGATTTGAACAACAGCGTTTAGCTTGTCTTCCTCACCCGAGAGCATGTTGCGAAATTCTAAGTCTTCAATGAGGTCGATGCACGCCGTTTTTAATTGCTGTAACTCGTTTTCGTCAATGAGTCCTTCGTCAAAGAATTCTTCGCCGTTTTTCCACTCTTCAAGAAGGTTTAACGCATCTTCGTAGCCATTTACCCAAAACTTTAAGTTTCGGATGTGTTTCATTACGATTTCCGCTTTTTTTGGGTCTTCCCAAAACCCTGGAGCGGCCGTTTTTTCTTCTTCATTGATGAGTTCAATGCGTTTGCCCTCGATGTTGAGGTACTGCTTGAGGTCTTCTATGCGTTTGCTGATGTGCTGAATGTCTTCGCGTTCGGTCATACGTGCAAATTTACACCACTAAATGCGTAGAAAAAAAGAAAAAAAGAATGATAAACGCTCTTGGTTCTCTAATTTTAGCCCTTAAAATAATTGTGATGAATGTAGATCTTCGAAGTGATACCATAACGCAGCCAACGGAGGGCATGTTGAAGGCAATGTTTTCAGCTAAGGTAGGCGATGATGTAATAGATATAGACCCCACAACCAGGGAATTGGAGAATCAACTTGCCGCAGCATTTGGTTTTGACCGTGGCTTGTTCTGTCCCAGCGGAAGCATGGCCAATCAGATTGCACTGATGATGCATGTAAAGCCCGGCGATGAGATCATCTGTGATGCGCTTTCGCATATTTATTGGTATGAAGGTGGTGGTCCGGCTGCGAATGCCGGTGCTTCCCTGCGCATGGTTCAAGGCGATCGGGGGAGGTTAAACGCAAAAATGGTCCAAGACGCTATTAATCCGGATAACGAACACGCTGCGCAAACAGCGCTTATTTCGCTAGAGAATACAGCAAATAAAGCAGGTGGTACGTGTTATGACATAGACGAAATACGCAGCATCTGTAACCTAGCTAAATCGCATGGACTTCCCGTACATCTCGACGGCGCTCGCTTGTACAACGCTATGGCCGCTACCCAACAGTCGCCATCTGACTATCACGGACTTTTTAAAAGTATGAGCATCTGCTTGTCTAAAGGACTGGGCTGTCCGGTTGGTAGTGTGCTTTTAGTCAATGATTCCGACTATCGAATGGCGAGGCGGATACGTAAACGAATAGGTGGCGGAATGCGTCAATCCGGATTTTTGGCTGCTGCGGGGTTGTACGCGCTTTCCAATCATGTTGAACGATTGCAAATGGATCATCAGCGAGCAACTGATTTAGCAACATGCTTGAACGAATGCACGTGGGTGGAGCGCGTAATAGAGCCGGAAACCAATATTGTTGTTTTCTTTCCCAAAGCCCCCCTCGATGCTGTTCAAGATGCATTGCGCGAGAAAGGAATACACATATTACCGATGGGAGGAGGTGCGTTGCGTATGGTAACACACCTTCATATCACAGACGAAGCTATTTCCTACTGCAATGAAATACTGAAAAACTTAAACGTAATGCCATAGGCAAATTGGTTACCTTTGTGGCTCTAAAAACGTAATTATGCAGCAAAATCATTTTGCACTCATTTTAGCTGGTGGAGTAGGAAGTCGCTTTTGGCCAAAGAGTACGTCAAAATTCCCCAAGCAGTTTCACGATATTTTGGGAACAGGACGCACGCTTATTCAGATGACTTATGATAGAGTGTGCTGTTTCACACCAAAAGAAAATGTTTTAATCAGTACTTCAGATCATTATGTTTCAATCGTAAAGGAGCAATTACCTGAAATAAAAGACGAAAACATACTTACCGAACCTGCACGACGCAATACAGCACCTGCCATTGGTTACGGTATGATGAAAATACACAAGCGCAATCCGCAGGCAAGTGTGGTTGTTTGTCCGAGTGATCATCTCATTACTAAAGAAGACGTTTTTTGTAAACAGTCTAAAGATATATTGGAGTTTGCGGAGAAAAACGATTGCTTGATTACAATGGGTATAACACCCAACTCTCCGCATACGGGTTACGGATATATTCAATATGTGAATGCCGGCGAAGCGCTTTTGTCAAAAGTGAAGACGTTTACCGAAAAGCCAAACGAAGAGATGGCGGTTCAGTTTTTAGAGAGTGGAGACTTTCTCTGGAATGCAGGGATTTTTTATTGGTCTGCAAGCGCTTTTCTAGCGGCACTTAAAATACACATACCAGAACTACACGCAGCGCTAAACGATCACTTGGCCGTTTACGACACTCCTAATGAAGGTAAGGCTGTAAGAGAATTTTATCCGCGATTGGAAAACGAATCCATAGATTATGCGTTAATGGAAAAAGCACGTAATGTGTATGTGTCTCCTGCCAATATTGGCTGGTCAGATTTAGGTGCTTGGGGTGCTTTGTACAATCAAGTAACTGCTGATGAAAACAAGAATGTTCTGGTTGGAAAAAAAATTCTAACATACGATTCTAAGGGAAATATCGTTCATGCAGAGGGCGAAAAGGTTGTGGTTTTGGAGGGAGTTGAAAACTATATCATTGTAGATACACCCAATGCGCTTTTGATTTGCAAACGAGAGAGCGAGCAGCGCGTAAGAGATTTTGTCAAAGACGTAAAAATAAAACAGGGTGATCGGTTTGTTTAATGTGTGACTGAATGTGTAAGCACTACGTAATTTCATTGATGTTATTCTTGGGGGTCTTGTTGCCTTCTAATGCTCAGTTTTATTACGGTACTTACATGGAGTTTGGAAAAAACCGGGTGCAGTTCAACGATTTTGACTGGAATGTATATCGCCTAGATGCTTTCGACATATATTATTACGGCAATGATAGAGTTATGCCGCGGAAGGCGGCCTTAATGGCGCAGCGAAATGTGACATCGTTGCAAAGGCAGCTGGAAACAAGCTTTGACACGCGCGTACAAATCATTTTGTTTACGTCTCTTTCGGATCTTAAACAGAGCAATTTAATACCCATCGATGATATACCTTATAATACCGGTGGGGTAACAGAAATCGCCGGCAGCAAGATCTATCTTTATTTCAATGGAAATTATCAGGCGCTCGAGCAACAAATGAGAAAAGCATTGGCTGAACTCATGATTACATATATAATGTATGGCGATCTTACGGAGTCTATTCGGAATAGTACACTGCTCAACCTTCCGGATTGGTATTTAGATGGACTGGTGTCATACCTGTCATCACCTTGGTCGGTTGATATTGACCGTGAAGTGCGTGAAGGTATATCGAATAAACGGTATAGGCGTTTTAATATGCTAACCGGTGATCATGCTGAAATCGCCGGACATGCGTTGTGGCATTTTGTGGCTGAAACCTACGGCAAAAGCGTCATTCGAAATATTCTCTATATGACCTTAGTAAATCGAAATGTGGAAACGGGCTTTCAGTACATATTAGGGATTGAAATGGGGCAGCTGCGTCAAAATTTTATAGCCTTTTACGAAGGGATGTATCAGCAAACAATAAATGTTGATGAGTTGGAGGGTAAGGAACTTAAGCGCACGCGGAAAACCCGGGAAATGGGGCACGTTTCTGTGAGTGCAGACGGCAAAAGTGTTGCTTACGTGGAATACAATCTTAATGAATTTCGGGTATTTATTTACGATGTTAAGCGGGGTAAGCGTAGGCGTATTTATAAAGGTGGTTATAAAATCGCAACGTATCCGGATCGTTCATTTCCCGTATTGGCATGGCACCCCAACAATCGTATTTTAGCATTTATAACCGAGGAAAAAGGGTTTACGTGGTTGTACTTCTACGACAAGCAAAAAAAGAAGCTTGATAAGTCTGCATTTTTTGGGGCAGATAAGGTTAATCAGTTTTCTTACTCCCCTGATGGTCGGCAGTTTGTTATGTCGGCGGTAAAAAATGGTCAATCCAATATTTACATCTACACCATTCTAAGCAAATCGTATCGAGCGCTGACCAATGATGATTATATTGATTTGTGGCCATCATTCATCAATGGAGGAAAAGATGTCGTATTTACCAGTGATAGGCCTTCGGCAAAATTAAAACCGGGAAAACGCGTTGATCGATTCGACCGTGCACATGATGTTTTCATTTATAAATTATCTGATGGTCCCGAGCAGAGACTGCGCCGGGTAACAAATACACCGGGGCTTAGCGAAACACAGCCCACAGAATGGAAGCCAGGGTTTCTTCATTATTTACGGAGAAACAGTGGTGTACGTAGCGATTTTCTAGTTGTAATGGATTCTAATATTGCCTACGTTGACACGATAACGCACTACAACTACACATTTGAAAGCTACCCGATATCGTCGATAGACCGGAATATTGAATATGCTGCGCTATCAGATAACGCTATGTTTTACACTGTTTTGCAGAATCGGCGCTACCGGTTGTTCAAAACAACCCGGGGCAAACCAACGGATTACTTCTTCAATTCACAGTCTAGTGTAGAGGATATACAGAGGCGCCAACAAATACGCGAACGCAAAGAGCAAGAAATAACGTATATAGAAACCCAAAAGCACGATTACGAAGTAGATATCAATGATTATTCTTTTGACGAAAGCGTATTGAGAGATATGGGGCTTCATCAAGATCAGCTTGCAGAGCGCGAACGAAAACGCAAGCAACAACGCCCTGTTCTCAGCACTCGAGATGTTGAAGAACCGGTGGTTGTAGAAGAGTTCGAGCTGCCACCTCGCCGGAATTACTTTTTGACCTTTCTGCAAGATGAATTGACCTTTCAGTTGGATAATGCATTTTTAAACCCTCAATACCAGACCTTCACCGGTACTCCGGATGTGGGTATGTTAAATCCAGGAATCAATGGCTTACTTAGGGTTGGCGTTACCGATTTGCTCAACGATTACAAAATAACCTTAGCTGCACGAACTAATTTTACGCCCTTACCGGGAACGAGCATTAGCCCCAATCACGAAGTTTTTATTGGTTTTGCTAATTTTAAAAAACGCTTAAATCAAGAAACACTCCTGTTTCGCAGAAGTCATTTAGACGTTCAAAACTTTACGGAAATCAACCGGTTTTTTACCCACGAAATAAAACAGCGTCTTACATACCCGCTATCGCCCGTTAAAGCCATCCAAATTTCCGGTGCGTTGAGAATGGACCATGATGTTGCTTTGTCGAGAGATGTTAACAGCTTGCAGCAGCCGACTAATTTTTCTTTTTTTGGTATTGCTCAAGCAGCTTACATTTACGATAACGTCCGGTCTTTGGGTATCAATTTATGGGAGGGGACACGCTATAAATTATTCACAGAATATTACCGCAGACTGGATGTGTCTCCAAGCGGCTTACACACCATTGGCGCTGATGTTCGTAAATACACCCGTATTCACGGTAACATTATATGGGCAAACCGAATAGCTGGAGGCACGTCCTTCGGTCAAGAAAAACTCATACATTTTCTGGGAGGTGTAGATAATCAATTTGCCCCCCAAATTGACGAGTCTGTTCCCATAGCGCAAGATCAGAATTACATTTTTCAAACGCTAGCATCTAATATGCGAGGCTTTTTTCAAAATGCACGTAACGGAAATAATTTTGCCGTTTTTAATAGTGAGTTTAGAATTCCGCTATTTCAATATCTCTCGAGAAGACCGATATTAAATGACTTTATTGCAAATTTTCAAGTTGTTCCCTTTTTTGATGTGGGGACAGCTTGGAACGGTGTAAATCCCTATGGCGAACAAAATGCCATCAATACACAAATCATTGATCGGCAAAATATACGCGTTGTTATCAATAGCAATAAAGATCCAATCATTGCAGGAACCGGAGTTGGGCTGAGAACAAAGCTCTTTGGTTATTTTGTTCGGGTTGACTGGTCAAAAGGCATTGAAGACGGTATGTTTCTACCGCGACTGTGGCACTTTTCTATAGGTACCGACTTTTAGTAAAATAGCTTTTTTTATTGCATCATGTGAACAGACTCTGTCATTCACGACAGATGTGACCGATCTAATCTAATATGATTGCTCTTGTTATTGCATTTAGCTTGGAATCTAAACGGAATGACATAATAAAGCAAATACTAAGTATTAAAAAGCGTTAAATGTTTATTGTTTTTAATGCTATTAAAGTAAGATAATACAACATTTTAATTATAGATGTAAAATTTTCTATTCTTTGATTATTAGACGGTTAATTACGTAGAATTAATTCTACATTTAATTAAAATTACTTAAAAATGATGGAAATATAGGTATTTAAATTTTTGCTTTATTGCTAAAATGCACGTAAATGATTTGTGTGATTTAGTTTATATTGTTAATTTTGACGTCACTAAAATATACAAACAAATAAACTTTCATGATGAAATCATTACGTCGATTACAGCCAAAGTGTATGTTGCGTAGTTTCTTTACAATGCTTACCGTCTTTATTAGCGGACTTTTGTATGGACAAACCAACATAGCGCCACAAGCAACCGTAACAGGAAGCGATTGTAGAACAGGTTTATGTTCAGACATTAACAACCTCAACTTTGGTACATGTGGATCACAGCAGATGTGGATCAGTACCAGCAACCCACCAAGCTCAACGCCCGGTGTTGATTGGATTCAGTGGGATTTTCCCGGGCCGGTATCGTTTGATGAATTTATTATTCATCACGCAAATGCAACATCTCGTTCGCTTACAGGGGCGTTAATCCAGTTTTGGGATGGTTCTGCTTGGGTGAACCATCACACGTTTAGTAATTTGCCACAACAGTGTGATAACTCCGTAACATTTCCTAGATTAACGGCGCAAACATTTCGTATCACGTCTTTTGAAATGACAGGAAGCGGACAAACGTCAAATCCAAATTTTCGTGAGATTGAAATTATTCAAGCTTCTACTGCGCCAAATGATGCCGGTGTATCACAATTGATTTCGCCCAATGCATTTTGTCCCGGAAATGAAGATGTTATTGTACGGGTTACAAATTTTGGTACTAACCAAATTGATTCCGTTCAGTTGACTTGGACATTTGATGGTACACCTCAGGGTAGTCAGTGGATTACCACACCTCTTGATACGTTTGGTGGTTTGGGTTCTCCGCATACAGATGTCAATCTAGGTTCGTTCACATTTGCAGCAAATAACACCTATGATATTATTGCTTGGACATCTCTACCCAATGGCGTAGCCGATACAGTAACCGGTAACGATACACTGAGTGCAACGGTTTCACCAGCAATTAGTGGTACGTACACCATAAATGATGCGCAGCCTACAGCGGGTAGCAATTTTAATTCCTTTGAAGACTTTGCAGATTTTCTAGATTTAAATGGCGTTTGCGGCCCTGTGATTGCTAACGTAGACCCATCCTCAGGACCTTATGATGAGGAAATTGAATTTGGAGATATCGTGGGGGTTGATAGTATAAATACAATTACCATCAATGGTAATGGACGTGTATTGCGTCACAATGCAGCTGGTTCTGTAGACAGAACAACCCTTACGTTTAATGGAGCTAAATACATTACTGTAGATAGTTTGACCATCGAAGCAAATGGCTCCAGCCATGGTTGGGTAACCCATATCACGGGCAGCTCAGAACACATTACAATTCGCAATTGTTCTATCATGGCGAGTACGACTATTACCGGTACATTTTCAGCGGGTATTGTTACCAGTGGATCAGGAACCAGTGCAATTTCTTATGGAGATAATGGAAGTTATTTGACTATTGAAAACAACTACATTGAAGGAGGTTACTACGCCGTTACGTTAAATGGACTTGGTTCAAACAACAATTCACCGGGAAATAAAGTGCTCAATAATGTTATGGTCGATCAACGTTATTACGGTGTTTATAGTCGCGCACAAGAAGACATGGAGTTGATTGGCAATGATATCAGTCGCCCGGATCGTGATAACAGTACCATTTATTACGCAATTACCGCAAGAAATGGTATGGCCAACTGCGTCATTATGAACAACCGTATTCACGATACACATGGTAACAATACAAGTACATCTACCTATTACGGTATTGATATTCGTACCAATACTACATCTATGGGGCCTAATGCACAATTGACGGTTGCCAACAACTTGTTGTACGGCCAAAATGCGCGCGGTTTGTTTTACGGTATTTACATGTCTAACAGTAACTACGTAAATATCTTGCACAACACCATCGAAGTAGACGAGCCTACTCTAGGTGTTAGTGGAAACACACGTGTATTCTACACAACGTCTAACGCCAACGATTGCCAGTTTAAAAACAATATCATTTATCTTGATCGTGGAAC
>SKIJ01000097.1 GCA_007116495.1 Cryomorphaceae bacterium
ATGGCCCATAGCAAAACAGGAATCAAAGCGAGGGAATAAACGTTGAATAGTGGCTTTATCGCTTTGCCATTTCTAATGAGAAACTGAATGCCATAATAGAAAACGAAGACGTAGGCGGCATTGACAATCATAAATTTAAAAGACATCAGCGGGTATTCCGAAAAACCCACAGCGGGCACAAATGCCAAAAGCCACCATAAGGGCCAAAGGTCGTATGTATTCAGTCGTTCTTTTCTCATGGAAAAAACAAGGGCAATGGCCAAAACAGCCAATAGTGCTTCAGAGGGGAAAAACCACTTGTGATTGTTCGCCAAGGATAACTCAACCGATAGTGGTAATGAAAACGCAAGACATGTAAACAACAGCAATGTCCACTGCCTGATATAGACTATATAGCCCGTCATGGCAAAGCCGGAGAACAGCCACAACCACCCAAGTGAGGGCAAAACCCACCAAAGAAAGAGCATCAATGGCAGTAAGATGGACGCGATTAGGTGAATGCGACTCATTCTTTTTTAATCAACGTGTAGAGAAAGAATTGCAGCACCAAGGCCATAACAAAAACGGCTACAGATATAAATAATCGGTTAGGAGACGTTGAGACATAATCAGGGGAAGCCGGATTAAACACATATGCTTTTGGAGCAGGCTCATCAAGAGCTATTTCTGCACGCCTCATCTGTGTGGTATATCTGGCGAGCTCATTAACGGCCTCACCGTACAGACGCTCGTAACGAAAGGCGAGAGCGTTTTCTTCACTTGGCTTACTAAGTGTTTGGCGTACAGAATCGAGTTTGTGTTGATAAAATAAAACCTCCTCATTTTTAAGAGAGAGTGCATTTCTTAGAAAGGACACCGATTGTCTTCTATTTTCAACAAGCAACATTTGCTTAATGGAATCGGCAACGGCCACCCCAACATTTGCAATGTCTGCTGATGCATCCGCGTTATCCGATAAGACTTCTAAAGAAACAGCACCGTACCTTGTCCGAGACGCGTTGATGGAAAATTCACTATTGGGGAAAAGCTTATTCAATGCTGAGTAATAACGCTTTGATCTCAATATTTGGATATGCGCATCGATTTCTGAATCTCCTCCAAATCCCACACCATACTGCTCCGCCTGCTTTTCTGAAATCGTGAGCGGTACGAAAAATTGAACTTCCGTTGCATATTTCGATGGAATCAAAAACGATGCTGCATATCCAAAAACGGCGAGCACAACGGCAACGATCGTGCTTTTAAAAACGAATGACTTTGACATCAATGTGTGATTGTTATGGGTTATTTCTTTAAGTGCGACAATACATCCTTTTCGACACTATTTGGAAAAAGTGCAGATGTTGACTTTGTGGCAACAATCTCGGCAGATTGGTGATTTTTGTATTTTGCTTTTTGATGCTTTTCAAAGATAAGAAACGCTTTGTCTTCAACAACATTACCCACGCGTCCTTTGAGCAAAAATTCCATCCAAGGCAATTTCTTGGTCGGCTTTGCCTTTCTGGTAAAATATTGCTTGGCATTGGGCATTGCTTCATTAATCCAATCATTTTTTTTATAAAGATCTTTAAGTAATTCGTGGTTAACTATTGGTATCAGGCTTACCGCCTCTGTGGCAATGTAGCGGTTTTTCTTTGTCAGAACCAAATCATCATTTGCCTTGAAAAAATTAATGCAAAAATATTTTTTGGAATTAAAGAGAAATGCCTTTTTAAACAAAATCAGGAACAGACGTGCTGTCCAAAGTCTGTTTCTCTCTGTGATGATAAAAAAGTCAATATCATCGTCAATGCCATTGGCACCAAATTTTGACAACGAACCTGAAACATAAACACCTCTTACAAAAGGAAATAAACCCACAAACCTCCCGATCACTCGGCCAATAGACAAGAGTTTGCTGTTGAGCTTCTCGTTATCATTTCTATTTTTGAGGTCTTGTTCCTTCAAAGAGTAATAAACTCCATCTGAACATATCATATCGCTTTTCGCCATCAACACGAGTTGCTTTTGACAATCATCAAAACTCATTTTTACATCCAAGTAGCGATGAATTTCATCTGCTTTGAGGGGATGGTTAAAAAAGGAGAAATACCGTAAGCAATTTAATATGTTAGTGCGAGAATCCAAATAAGATTTACTTTAAATGTCATGAAACGATAGTAAGCACTGAATATAATGTAGCGCTTTGCTGTTTATAGCATCCAACAAACTAAAAAAAGAACATCGTAGTTTTAGGTATGGTTCACACAAATAAAAATTATGAAAATCATCTGACTGTCATGAACTCAAACTATTAGTCACTGTTTTTCAATTCCTTCATTAATTAAACCACAAAAATTGAATAAATGATTATGACGTAAAAGACACAAATGGCACCCCCCACATGTTCTAGTATGAAAAGAAAAGATTTTTGTATCGTTACTTTGCATCCGCTAAACTTACTGATTTCTGTCTATCAACTGACACATTAACATGCATCGCTTTTTTTCGTATATTGGTTTTTATCTCCAGCGGATTGATGCTTCACAATAAAAATCCATTAGACAGAAAACATAAGTTTATGTAAATGCATAGCAAAAAAATAGAAACAAAGGAACTACTCGTTCGTTTCTAAACTAATACATTGTTACAATTTATGGCAAAGAATCTCGTCATTGTTGAGTCGCCCGCCAAAGCGAAAACCATAGAAAAATTTTTAGGTAAGGACTATAAAGTTGCATCCAGCTACGGCCATATTCGCGATTTAGTTTCCAAAGACATGGGTGTAGACATTGAGTCGGACTTCGAACCCAACTATGCCATACCTGCAGACAAAAAGGATGTGGTAAACGAGCTAAAAAAACTTGCCAACAGCTCTGATACCGTATGGTTGGCGTCGGATGAGGATCGCGAGGGGGAAGCCATAGCATGGCATTTAGCCGAAGCTTTAAAGTTACCCACCGACACTACCAAGCGCATCGTATTTCACGAAATCACCAAAACCGCCATCGATCGGGCAGTACAAAACCCGCGAACCATCGACCTTAATTTGGTCAATGCTCAACAAGCTAGACGCATTCTTGACCGACTTGTTGGATTTGAGCTTTCACCCGTGTTGTGGAAAAAGGTTAAGCCCGGACTATCAGCAGGGCGTGTTCAAAGTGTAGCCGTTCGATTGATTGTGGAGCGCGAACGAGAGATCAAGTCGTTTGAATCTAAGAACTATTTTCGAGTAACCGGCACATTCACAACCGATAAAGGGCAAGCATTTGACGCTGAACTGAACAAGCGTTTAAGCAACAAATCTGAAAGCGAGGCCCTACTCAAACAACTCTCTGATGCATCGTTGAGTATCTCTGACGTACAGAAAAAACCAGCAAAAAAATCTCCAGCACCACCGTTTACCACCTCCACGCTTCAGCAGGAAGCTGCGCGTAAATTGGGATACCCTGTAAGCATGACGATGAGTGTGGCGCAGAGATTATACGAAGCCGGTCACATAACCTACATGCGTACCGACAGCGTCAACTTAAGTAATGACGCCATGAATGCTGCCGCAACAGAAATCAGCAGTGAGTTTGGCGATGAATTTGTAAAAAACAGACGATACACATCGAAAAATAAAGGCGCTCAAGAAGCGCACGAAGCCATTCGTCCGACCTACATGAATAAAAAAGTAGCCGGTAAAGACGACCAGCAAAAACGGCTTTATGACCTCATTCGCAAACGCACCCTAGCATCGCAAATGGCAGAAGCAAAATTGGAGCGCACCACCGCTACCATCCCTACACCAAATAGCGACTATCATTTTGTAGCACGTGGGGAAGTTATTGTTTTCGAAGGGTTTCTCAAAGTGTACTTAGAGGGTCGTGATGACGAAGACGAAGACGAGAACACATCCGGCATGCTGCCTCCGTTAGCAGCAAACATGCCATTGGGTATAAATGAAATCACCGCCACCGAGCGATTCACCAAAGCACCGGCCAGGTTTACCGAGGCAAGTTTGGTGAAAAAGCTTGAGGAGTTGGGCATTGGTAGACCATCTACGTATGCCCCTACGATATCCACCATCATCAAACGTCAGTATGTAGACAAGCCCGAGCGCGAAGGTGAAAAACGCGAGTATGTGCAGCTGGTGTTGAATGAAAATGGAGCATTGGCAGATAATATTAAAAGCGAAACAACAGGAGCCGAGCGCGGAAAATTAGCACCAACGGATATAGGTACGGTGGTGAATGATTTTCTAGTTGAACATTTTAACGACATCCTTGATTTCAATTTTACCGCTGAAGTAGAGGAAGAATTTGACCATATTGCACAAGGTCAAAAGGACTGGGTGCAAATGCTCAAAAACTTCTACGGCGACTTTCATCCTAAAATTGACCACACATTGGAAAATGCCGAGCGTGCAAAAGGAGAGCGCTTATTAGGCCAGGATCCAAAAACGGGAAAAAACATTTATGCGCGTATTGGTCGATACGGCCCAATGCTCCAAAAAGGAGAGGTTGAAGACGAAGAAAAGCCGGCCTTTGCCAGCCTGCGTCCGGGACAAAGCATCGATACCATTACCTTTGAAGAAGCCCTCGACCTATTCAAACTACCCCGTGATTTAGGCGAATACGAAGGGAAAATGCTAAAGGCTAACGTTGGACGCTTTGGCCCCTACATACAGTGGGGCAGCACGTTTGCCAGCATCAAAAAAGCCGACGGCGACGACCCCATGACGGTTGATTTTGATCGAGGGGTGGAAATACTTGAAGCTAAGCGGAAGGCCGATCGCGAAAAATTCATTGCCTCTTTTGATGATAAGGAGCCGAAAATTGAAGTGCTTAATGGACGCTGGGGACCTTATATTAAGGTAGGCAAGAAAAATGTAAAAATCCCCAAGGATGTAGATCCCAAAACACTCACCCGCGAAGACTGCGAAACACTAATCGAAAAGGCCCCCGCGAAAAAATCACGTGGACGAAAAACAACCGCAAAGAAAACCACTGCCCGAAAAAAGAAGTAGTCAATGATTAGCAACGATTTTCTCGCCCCGGTTCCCGATACACTTTTGAAACCTTATGCGGAAAGCGACGGGCAAACGTTGGGGTTTACAATACGTACACATAACGAAGTAGAAGGTATTCCCGATTTAGAAGGTGTTAAAATCGCGCTTTTTGGCGTACTAGAAGATCGATACTCTCTGCAAAATGCCGGCTGTGACCGCGGCGTTGATGCGGTTCGCCATTTTTTATACCAACTATTTCCCGGTGAATGGGGAATAGAAATTGCCGACATCGGCAATATTTACAAGGGTGACACCCCGGAAGACACCTATGCTGCACTGAGATATGTTGTTAAAGAACTGCTTCAAAACAACATCATTCCGTTGATCATTGGCGGCAGTCAAGAAGCAACTTACCACATGTATCGCGTATACGATGAGCTAGAACAATCCGTTAACCTCGCATGTGCTGATCCCCGGTTTGACCTAGGGGATTACACACTTGGATTAAACGACGAAAACTATCTCTCTCATATTGTTTTACAAAAACCGCACAATTTGTACGGATTCGCAAATTTGGGATACCAATCGTACTTTGTCAATCCGGAAGAACGCGACCTCATGACAAGGATGTATTTCGACACCTACCGAGTAGGCCAACTAAGACCCTTTTCTAATGCAGAACCACCACTTCGCAATTGCGATATTGTGAGCATAGATATGTCGGTGGTTCGCGCTTCCGAAGCTCCGGGTCATCGTCAGGCATCCCCTAATGGTTTGAGTGGCGAAGAAATTTGTGCACTATGCCGCTATGCCGGTTTGAGCGATAAACTGACACAATTAGGCCTCTTTGGTTACAATGCCGGCCTCGACATCAACGGCAGAACGGCACAACTTATGGCTGAAATGATTTGGTATTTTGTGGAAGGCGTTTCGCAGAGAAAAGGTGATTTCCCCATTGGAAGCAAGAGCGACTATCAACGATTCACCGTGCTCATGGAGGATGAACATGAGTTAATTTTCTACAAGAGCCCCCGTTCAGGACGGTGGTGGATTGCTTCTCCTTCCATTTCCAACCATAAAAGCACACACCAAAGGCATCAACTCATTCCCTGCAATGAATCTGATTACGAGGAAGCTATGAACAGAGAAACGCCTTTGGTTTGGTGGAATGCATTAAAAAGACTGGATTAATTTGTGGTTATCCACATTTATTTGTTAATATTGCAACGTTGAAAGGCAAATAACATCGGTTTATTTTTTCCGAGTATGTTGTCATTGACAAAATTGTTGTAAT
>SKIJ01000126.1 GCA_007116495.1 Cryomorphaceae bacterium
ATTACCTTGGTAGAGAATGTGGAGCAGTCATCGATACCCGCTGGCTCAACCTCAATATGGGAAGAATGCTAAAGTTTGTACTTTGGTACGATAATGAATGGGGGTATGCGTCGAGAGCTTATTTCACAATCAAAAATTTAATTTAGCATATGAACATAGGATTAGTTATAGGAAAAAAAACGAGTACCGGAACTCCCGGAAAAAATATTCGTGAAATATTAGGGAGACCATCAGCCGAATATGCGTTTATTGCAGCTAAGTATTCAAAAATTGATCGTGTATTTGTTTCAACCGATTGTCCAACCATTTCAGAAATAGGTAGATCATATGGCGCAGATATTATTGATAGACCGCATCATTTAGCAACTCCAGATTCTTTAACTGAAGATGTACTAATACATGCGCATACCCATATACGTCAAGTTTTAGGAGATGGAGTTGAAATTAATAGTATCTCTTTACTTTTTGCTAATAATCCAGCTATTCATGTTGAAAGGCTTAATGAAGCGATTGATAAACTATCATCTGATAGGGAAGCCGATTCATGTTTTTCTGTTTCAAAATACGACATGTTTTCACCTGTAAGAGCTAGGAAGATTGAAAATGAAGAAATTAAGCCCTTTGTTGATTTAGATTTATTAGATAACGTGTCTTCAATAAGAGACAGTAGTGGTTCTGTCTATTTTTGTGATTTAGCGATTCAAGTTATGAAGGAACGTTGCTTTACAGATATGGATAGTGGACAGTTACCCTTCAAGTGGCAAGGAAAAAAGTCTTTGGCCATAGAAAATGATTTTGGTTTCGATATAGATTCTGAATGGCAATTTATTGTCATTGAATACTGGCTAAAAAAGCATGGGTTTACAAATGACGAAATTCCCTGGAAAATTAACGATTGATGATTAGAGAAAATTTTTTGAAGAAAAAACTTGATGCAGGTAACGTTGTAATTGGTACTTGGAGTATCATACCCAGCCCTGTTGTTGCTGACATCATTTCTCAAAGCGGCTTAGATTTCGTCATTATAGATAACGAACACGGCCCCATTTCATTTGAAACAGCTCAAGAAATGATGATGGCCTGCGAGTTAAATGGGGTATCTCCTTTATATCGGCCGCCTGGTGTAATTGAAGCCGACATACTCAAAGGATTGGATATCGGTGCGCATGGACTTCAAGTCCCAAATGTTGAATCGGCTTCACAAGTAAAGTCAATCATAGATTTTTCGAAGTTTCCACCACTAGGCAATAGAGGTTTTTCGCCTTTTGTAAGAGCATCGGGTTATTCTAATAAAAACTCAGAAGAACAATTTGCTAAGGCAAATGATAATGTACTAGTCGGTGTAAACATAGAAGGTGAAAAAGGAATAAAGAATTTTGAGGCATTTCTAGAAATTGAAAACCTGGATATCATATTTATCGGAACGTTTGATTTATCTAAAGTATTGGGTACTCCGGGCGATGTTGAAAATCCTATGTTGCTAAAAGAGCTCGAGAAAATGACAAAAAAAGCAAGGGCTGCTGGTAAAAATATTGGAACAATTACAACTAGCAATGAATCAATAAAAAGGTGCAAAGACTTCGGAATGAACTATTTGGTTCACTATGTGGATTGCGAGATGTTGAGAAAGAGTTATGCAGATGCCGTTGGAATTTTAAATGAGTTGAAAAATGTCTAAAATTGCCATCACAGATTATATTTCAACCCCCGATTTAGAAGCCGAAATTCTTGGCGATTTGGTTGGCAATGAGGTTGCAGATGACACGGAGGTCTTACTGGTGTGGCACGACCAAATCGACGAAGCGTACATCAAAAACCTACCCAAATTAAGAGCCGTTCAACGGTATGGCGTTGGGTATGACAACCTAGATCTTTCTCTTTTTAAACGCCGAGGCATTGCTGCGTGTAATAATCCGGATTATGGTGTCGACGAGGTTAGTGATACCGCAATCGCCATGATTTTAAACATAACACGGGGCATATCAAAGTACAATCACGCTGCAAAATCTTACCACACATCTTGGCAAGAAAATGTAGATACATCCATTAAGAGACACTCGGAAATGGTGGTGGGCATCGTTGGCGCCGGACGAATAGGAGGCTCTGTGGCGTTAAAGTCAAATGCATTGGGATTTAACGTAGTTGTTTACGACCCCTTTGTTGAACGTGGCTACGAAAAAATGATTGGAGCCAATCGCGTTGATCAGCTGCATGACTTGTTGAGTAAGGCCGATGTTGTTTCCATTCATGTGCCCTTAAGTGACGATACCAAGGGAATGATCAACGACGGCTTCATCAAAGCAATGAAACAAGGTGCGTCTCTGGTCAATACAGCACGCGGCGGATTGTTTAACGATATTGATCACATTTACGATGCACTTTTATCTAATCATCTTTACTGTTTTGCTACAGATGTGCTTCCGGAAGAGCCGCCACATGATTCTAAGTTGATCAATGCTTGGCGCAACAGCAATGACGAACTTGCCGGTCGTATCATCATTAATCCGCATACTTCATATTTCTCTCAACAGTCTGTAAGAGAACTACGCATCAATGCAGCAAAGAACGCACTCCGTTTATTCAACGGTGAAACACCGCATAACCGTCTGGTTTAATTCAATAGATATTGAACAATTTCGCTCGTCGCTGCTTCTTTACTTTGCTTGAAAAATAAAGTTGAATCAGGAAGTCTCAACCCAGATGATTCTTTGCTCTCTAAAAATTCAATCAGCGCATGCTTTTCAATAAGGTGCTTGCCATCATTGAATCTGCTCATGTCTTTTTGCAGCAACAAAGGGATGCGATTGCACTTAATAAATAGTGGGTTAACGCCGTGGTAAATGGCCTCAAAACCCAGAGTTGAACTTATACTGATACAGAATTCGGCATTGCTCAGGCTTTGATTGATGGCGCATTCATTATATCGATGAATGGTGATATTTGTTTTATCGTTTAGTGCATCAAAGTGGCGAATTGGTATTTCGTAATTGGGGTGACTTCGAACAATAATGCGTTTATGGGGAAAACATTCGGCCGTATTTATCGCCAATTTTATGAGATCGTCGATGTCTTCTTCTGTAACGTAAGGTTCCATTGGTCGTTGTAGTGCAAATAGAAGCGCGTCTCCTTTGGTGCCGGACTTTGTTGTGTCCAGCTTTGGGTGTCCAACGGATTTGATTAGAACATCTTTGTTGAACTCCTGAAACGTGTTTCGAAAAAAATCTCCCCAAACCAAAAGGGCATTGTATGGCATCTTTCTGTAGCCAATTCGCAGTGCAGAGCGTGGTTCGTAACCCCATTGCAGACAAACGCATTGATAGCCAAAAGTATCTTTTAACAAGCCAAAAATGTGATGCTCATATGAGTCACCTTCTACCACAATCACCTTTTTTGGTTTAACGGCAATCAGCGTGGCCTGTACGTAGTCGATGAACGAACAACAGAGTCGTGCTCTTAGGTAGGTTTTTGTCCAAAATTTCGGCATGGAAGTCGTTAACGGCAAGTCTTGCTTGGCCTCCTTAGCCATAGGCCAATGAAAATAAACAACTTTTTTTCCGTTGGCCTCTAGTTGCTTTGCGATGTCGTTGGTATACGACTTGTGTTTTTGGTGGTTGACACAGATTAGTACATCCGCCTGTTCTACGTTTGTTGTTTGGGTGACTTTTTTCGCGATCCATTTGAGAAAATCCCAAAAACCTAAGATGGCATTCAACGGAATAAAACGCAGTTTAAAAAGAGTTTTGTCGATGTTTTTGGCAATAATTTTATCCTCATTTTTGTCTTGATCTTCAGATAGAAATAATGACTTAATTTGCCCTTGCTTTAAGGCAATCCAAAAAACAAAAATGCGCGTTACATCTGCTATGCAAATTTCTTTGTAGGTTGATTTACCGTAAGCATTGCAAACGCGATGCTCGACAGAATCAATAACTTTTTCCAACAGCATTATTGAAAGGTTTTTAGCTTGCTCATTAATAGCGTGACGTATCTTCCGGGTTCGGTTTTGGGAAAAGCCAATCCCATTGACACAAGGATTAGTCCAACGGCTGTAATTTGTAAAGCGAACGTAACCCAACTTGTTGCTAAGTAAGAATCAAAAATAAAAAGCGTGACGAAGATGGTTATTCCTATGAAAAAGTTACTTGCCATATCCTTTAGCTGTTCGGTGAATGAATACGCAATCATAAATTTTCCGTAGCTGGACGTAATCAACGCCAAAACAGCAGAATAGACGACGATACCAACAACCAAAGCGTAAACGCCATAGACATATGCCACAACTAAGTTGACACAGGTTAATCCGTTGTAGATGATTTGATTTTTTAAAATCACATCCGAACGTCCTAAGACCTTAAGCAAATTCGTATTAAGCGAAATGATGGGCTTTAATAATCCGGATAAGCACAAAATTCGAAGTAAGGGAACAGCATCAATCCATTGCTCCCCGAGTACATTGATTACAAAATTTTTACTGCACCCCATAAGTACAAACATGGCCATAAAAATAAAAAATGTCAACTGCGACAACATGCTTCGGTAGGTCGCTTTAAGTTTTCCCGTATTGTCTTGTATCTCACTGAGTACAGGGAAATAAACGGAAATAAAGGCGAAGGCAACGTTTTTAGAAAACGTATCCTTGTAGGTTTCAGATTTGGTGAATAATCCAAGCGTATTGGTGGAAAAAACCTTTCCGACAAATGCTCTGTTCAAGTTGTTGAAAAAATCATTCATGAGTTCAGAGGCGAGCATTTTTGAGCCAAAAGACCACAATTCGTTAAATGATTCACGGACAAAACCAGCCTGAAATCCGGGTGTGTAAATAAAGAAAAAGATGGTGCGTAAGCTCCAATTCACCAACCCCAACGCGACTAAGCTCCATACGCCGAAATCATTAAATGCCATGGCAATGGCGGTTATCCCAGCAATAACAGTTGATATTACGGAAATTATGGTAATCCCCCTAAAATCCATTTTCTTGATCAGCTTAATGTGTTTGGTGAAGGCAAAACTCTGAATAATGATGATTAGGAAGTAGATGCGAATGATGGGGCTTAGAATGCTCTCGTTGAAAAAATGTGCAATTGAGGGTGCCGAAAAATAGATGATGATGTAAAGTATTACAGACAAGCATATGTTTACGAGCTGAAGCGTAGCGTAATCGGCCTCCGAGGGGTTCTTTTTTCTGATGATGGCGTCGCGTAGACCGGCAGTGGCCATGACGTTGGCAACGCCTACAAAGATTAAAACATAACCGATGATACCGAACGCTTGGGGGCCAAGAAGTCGAGCAAGTATAATGCCTACCACAAAGTTCATGAGGTAGTTGCCAAACTTATCCAGCATGGACCACGCAATATTTTTTGACGTATTGTTTGTCATCGTTGCAAAAGTCGGGTAAAATAATGGAATTTCATACGTTACTAAAATTCATAGCGGTTTTCCATTATGACCCCGGTAAATTAGGAATTTTCGTATATATTTGCTTCTCCGTTTAAGCATTTAGTAATTTGACCTCCATGCATGTAAGAAGTGCAATTTCATGTTTTTTGTGTTTGGTAATGGGTTACAACGGTTACTTGCATGCTCAAAGTCTGCCTGGAAGTGGTAATTCTTATGATTTTTCAAATAACAGCTCCTATGCAACGATAAATAATTTTGGCCAAATATCTCCGCCATTAACAATTACTGCTTGGTTTAAGACAACATCAACTTCGCAAAGTCAGTGCATCTTCTCATCCGATAACACAGCCGTAGCAGGGTATTTTGGTTTTTGGCTACAAGTACACAGCAACCAACGTATTGGAATCCATACAGGTAGTGGAGGTGGGTGTTACACTGCAAGCTGCCGAAGGTCTGCTTATGCTAACATACCCAGTAATCTTACAAATGAGTGGGTTCATACAGCTGTTGTTATAAATCAAGTTAATGATTATGAAATTTACATAAACGGTATTGCGCAATCACTTACCTATGAAGGCTCAGGTGCTTTGGTTTACAATCAAACAAATAACCCGTTAGCTCAGATTGGAGCAAAGTTTCAGCAGTCAATACAGAATAATAATTTATTTCAAGGTTTGATTGACGAAATTGTTATTTGGGACACCGTCCTCACGCAGGCGCAAATAAGGCAATACATGTGTCAAAAAGTCCCGCCAAGCGCCCCAAATTTATACGCCTACTATAAATTTGACGAGCCTAATACCTCCGGAGCACTGATTGACGCCAGTACGAATGGTCGCAACGGAACACA
>SKIJ01000114.1 GCA_007116495.1 Cryomorphaceae bacterium
GCTTCAAACGTTTCCACCGCTCCGAGCAAAGCGTGATGGGTAATATCTTGAATACGCGTATCGATGGTGGTCACAATGTCTCGTCCGTCTCTGGGCTGTATGAGGTAGCCGTCGTGTAGTGGTTTGTAGTTGCCCTGAGCAATGCGTTGCATCATTTTACTCCCGTTTTTCCCGTTGAGAACATGGGAAAATGCACCCTCTAATCCGGCAGTAGAGGTGGGTTTATCGTATCCGATGGTGCGCTCCGCAATTTTATCGAGCGGCATTTTACGGAAGTTTTTCTGCTCAGCAATCAGCCCTCCACGATAGCGGCCTAAGCCAAATATTGGAAGTTTTTGCAGAGCAACTAAGGTGTTGTAGCTGGCATTTTTAGATAAAATCACGTAGCGATTCCCGCTGCTCCGCGCATCGGTTAAATACGAATGCCAGCCGGCTGCCGACTTTTGCGGAATGTATTTAGCCAAACCCGTTGTCAGCCCCTTAATTCCTTCATTCCAATCCTTATCTGTTACGCTGATGGGATCCATATAGAGGTCAAAAACCGGCATGCTCGTGGCGAGAAGCTTCTGATCGCTGCTGTAGATGTTTCCGCGTCCGGCGGGTATTTCCATTTCCTTAATGGCCAGCTGCTCCGACTGGGCACGCCACTCCGGACCATCGACGAATATCAATTGAAGCAAACGCAGCGCCACGGCCAGGCCCATCAAGACCGGCAGCAGTGATAAAAGCAGTATGCGCTTATTGATATGTGTACGTGGATCACTCATTTGTGATGCGAATCTTTTTAGGTGGCGTATGACTTTCAACCAAACCGAGCGCGGAAGCACGAAAAACGACTTTTGAGCGTGCGCTTTCGTTCATCAGTCGGCTGCGCGTATCGATGTACTGACTATTGAGCTCTTTCATTTCGGTGCGCATGGTTTCCATTTTGTGCACCTTAACCTCCAAACGGTGACCGCTATTGATGGAGATGCCCGCGAGTATGGCAGCATAAATCAACATAGGCCAATAGCGGCGGACTTTCGGATCGAGCAGAAAGTCGCCAGAGAGAATGGTTCCTGTTGTATTGCGTTGTTGTTTGGAATTACTCATACGCGTTCGGCTATTCGCATTTTTGCACTTCGTGCACGCGGGTTTGTTTCAATTTCTTGCATCGATGGCACGATGGGTTTACGCGAAATGGCCTTGTAGGGCAGTAAGCGTTTTCCAAATTCATCGCGTTCCGGTTCATCGTTTAGGTTCCCACTTCTGATGAGGTGTTTCACCATGCGATCCTCCAACGAGTGATAGGTGATGCAAACCAATCGGCCTGTCGGCATCAGAACGGCTTCTACCTGTTCCAAAAAGTCCGCGAGAGCACCCATTTCGTCATTCACTTCAATGCGAAGCGCCTGAAAGGCTTGTGCTTTGGCGCTATTGCGTTGTTTGGGACCATAAACACCATCGATGATTTCGGCCAATTGCTCCGTGGTTTTAATGGGATGTTTTTCGCGCTCTTCAGCTATAACGCGTGCAAGCGTACCGGACCGAGGCAGCTCACCGTATCGCGAGAAGAGCTGTTTGAGATCTTCCGTGTCGTACTCATTAACCACGGCCGCTGCATGAAGGGGCGTATCGGGATTCATTCGCATGTCTAATGCGGCGTCAAAGCGGAAGGAAAACCCCCGTTCGGCAGCGTCAAATTGATGGGAAGATACACCAAAATCAGCCAAAATACCATTCACTTGTTTTACACCGTAAAGGCGCAACGCTCTTTGCAAATGGCGAAAGTTTTGGGGAATAAGGGTGAAACGTGAATCGTTCGGACAATTGGCTGCTGCATCGGGATCTTGGTCAAAGGCAAATAGCCGACCACCTTCACCTAGGCGTCGAAGGATTTCCGCACTGTGACCGCCACCGCCAAAGGTCACATCGACGTATGTGCCGTTGGGGGTAATGTTAAGTGCGTCAACTGCTTCATTACACAGTACCGCGTTATGATATTGAGGTGTCTCCATTGTGCCCTAATTGTCCCATTACATCTTCTGCCAATGCCCCAAAGTCTACCGACTCGTCATTGATGACGTCCTCGTACTTCTGCTTATCCCATATCTCAATCACTGCACCCGTAGCGTTAAGAATGATTTCCTGACGGATTCCGGCATAGGCAGCAAGATCTTTTGGAATGAGAATTCTACCGCTGCCATCAACATCTACCATTTTTACTCCTGCGGTGTACATGCGGATAAAGTCCGCATTTTTCTTAACGAATCGGTTTAAACCGTTGAGTTTTGTCATTACCGCGTTCCATTCTTGCATGGGAAAGAGCTCCAAGCAAGGCTGAAAAACACTGCGCTTCATCACAAACCCGTCGGCAACAATAGGCTGCAATTGCCGCTTTAACGCGGCAGGTAGCGCTACCCGAGACTTCGTATCGGGTTTGCATTCGTGTACACCTATGAGATTTATGGTTGACAAAACAGTGGTTTGTTTGAAGGCTCAAATATACCACTTTGTTGCACTTTACACCACTTTGTTGATAACTTTTCCCACCACGTGATTTTTTTACGTTCTGTATTGGTAGAAAAAGATTGGACAATTAGGCATAAAAAAACGCCGGCATCGCAATGATACCGGCGTTTTATTTCGTTTATTGAATGGTTTCTAATCTGCTAACAGCGAAACCTTATTATTGCGGACTTCCACCACGCCACCTTTTATGTCAAACGATTTGTGTTCGTTGTTGGGCAGCTCCATCTCCACCACACCTTGCGTTAAAGTTGAGATGATTGGAGCGTGATTATCCAACAATTGAAAGGATCCGTTTGCTCCGGGGAGTGTTA
This sequence comes from Cryomorphaceae bacterium, assembly GCA_007116495.1. Classification (GTDB taxonomy): domain Bacteria; phylum Bacteroidota; class Bacteroidia; order Flavobacteriales; family Schleiferiaceae; genus CSBr16-58. Next base: position 2,823 of record SKIJ01000114.1, read on the forward strand.
TTGATTTGGCATCTCCAGAGAAAATCATGCTTTCCGGTGAAATGATGTCTACGCGCATAATACAGAATTTGATCGGTGATTACTTGTTCTCGGCGAGCATTTTCTCACCGGCCTCAATGGCTTCTTCAATGGTTCCTTTGAGGTTGAAGGCTGCTTCGGGGTACTGATCAACTTCACCGTCGAGAATCATATTGAATCCTTTAATGGTATCTTCGATGCTAACCAACACGCCTTTCAAACCGGTAAACTGTTCGGCAACGTGGAAAGGCTGCGACAAGAAGCGCTGTACACGACGGGCACGACTAACGACCAATTTATCTTCCTCGCTCAATTCGTCCATACCGAGAATGGCGATAATGTCTTGGAGTTCTTTATAGCGCTGCAGCGTTTCTTTAACGCGCTGAGCACAGTTGTAGTGCTCGTCACCAACGATGGAAGGATTTAGGATACGCGATGTAGAATCTAGGGGATCTACAGCGGGATAAATACCGAGCTCCGCAATTTTACGACTCAATACCGTGGTGGCATCGAGGTGGGCAAATGTGGTTGCAGGTGCCGGGTCGGTCAAGTCATCCGCTGGCACGTAAACCGCTTGTACGGAAGTAATGGACCCACGCTTGGTAGAGGTAATACGCTCTTGCATAGCACCCATTTCGGTGGCCAGCGTTGGCTGGTAACCTACCGCCGACGGCATACGACCGAGTAGCGCTGATACCTCAGAACCTGCTTGGGTAAAGCGGAAAATGTTGTCGATAAAGAACAATATGTCACGGCCTTGCCCTTCACCATCGCCGTCGCGGAAATACTCCGCCAACGATAATCCGGAAAGTGCCACACGTGCACGTGCTCCGGGAGGCTCATTCATCTGACCAAACACAAATGTTGCTTTGGATTCTTCTAATTCTTTTTCATCAATAAGAGATAAATCCCAGCCGCCTTCTTCCATCGACTCTTTAAATTTATCCCCGTATTTGATGATGTTTGCTTCGATCATCTCGCGGAGTAGGTCGTTTCCTTCACGGGTACGTTCTCCAACACCTGCGAACACGGAAAGACCACCGTGACCTTTAGCAATGTTATTGATAAGCTCCTGAATCAAAACGGTTTTACCAACACCGGCACCACCAAACAAACCAATTTTACCCCCTTTAGAGTAAGGCTCGATGAGGTCGATAACTTTAATACCGGTGTAGAGAATTTCTTCAGAAGTAGATAAATCTTCGTATTTGGGAGGCGCGTTGTGAATGGAGCGCTGCTTGTTGCCGTCCAGTTGCTTCATCCCGTCAATGGCGGTACCAATCACATTGAACAGACGTCCTTTGATGTTTTCCCCGATGGGCATACCAATGGGAGCACCGGAGGCACGTACTTCTTGACCGCGCATCAACCCATCAGTAGAATCCATCGCTACGGCGCGTACGGTATCCTCTCCAATGTGTTGCTGGGTTTCGAGTATGAGTTTTTGACCGTTGTGGTCAATCTCTAATGCTTCGTAAATTTTTGGAAGTTCAATCTCTGTAGTGTCGAACGATACGTCCACTACCGGACCGATGATTTGTGCAATTTTTCCTTTGATATCAGACATGTTAGGAAACTTTTAGGGTGTTAAAAACGCCTGTTTAATTTGGCTGCAAAAATAGACAACTAATCCATAGAACAGAGTGATTTTTATGTTTTTTTTATCGAACCGCATGACGCATATATATATAATTGAATTTCAGTAATTTAAATTGTTTATCAAAGGCCACAATAGCACCTGTAGATCTTTTTTTTTACCCCATCTATACGAGAAAAGGGGTCGTAATTTTTTTTTCAGCAAGGGTTTTCAAAACAGTAATGTTGATATAATTCTCTCTAGGCTTTGATTTTCCGCAGTTCAATTAAACCCTGCGCATCGCTATTACGCGACCACCGAAACCCGTATCTTTTTGGTTTTTAATTTGGCATTGTTCACCTTTGGCAAGAGCGACTTCACAGAGTCTTCTTTTACGGCTACAAAAGAAACGCTTTGCTTTACTTCGATCAGTCCCAGCTCATCCGGGCGCAAATTACCCTGTTTGATGAATAGTCCGGCGATGTCTCCTTTGGATATTTTATCGCGTCGACCACCGGTGATATAGAGTGTTTTCCAACTTGCTGCATCTGATTTGGTCTTTGAAAGCTCTGAAACGGGAATGTATTTGGAGCGCAGTGACTTCATAAAATCGGGAAGCGGCTTATGGCTCCACTTCATGATGTAGGCTGCGCCATTGCTATTCATCCGTGCCGTTCTTCCATTGCGGTGAATGAATTCGTCGGCATTAGCGGGAAGTTCGTAGTGCACCACAAACTGAATTTCGGGAACATCGATGCCTCTTGCGGCCAAATCGGTGGCCACCAATACACGGTGAGTTCCGTTGCGGAATTTCACCAAAGCGCGTTCGCGTTCCTGTTGCTCCATTCCGCCATAAAAGCAGCCATGCGCAAATCGATGTTTTGTCAGGTATTCGCTCACTTCTTCGACCGTTTCCCTAAAGTTGCAAAACACCACGCCGGGTTTGCCGTTGAGATGCCGCAGCAAGGTCCGTAACGTATCGAGCCGCTGTCTTTCGGTGTATTCAACTGTTTTAAACGCCAGTCGGGGTTTATTTTCGTCGAGAAAGTTGAGATATTTCGGTTGTTTAAGTCGAACAAACGCCGGAATGTCTATTTTTTTCGTTGCCGATGTGAGAATCTTTTTCTTCAGCGCCGACAGTCCATTGATGATTTCCTTCATTTCCACTTCAAAACCAAATTCAAGGGATTTGTCATACTCGTCGAGCACAAGAGTGTGTGTGTCGGAAGTAGAAAAGGTTTTTCGCCTGAGGTGGTCTGCTATTCTTCCCGGTGTTCCAATCAGTACCGACGGCGGGTGCTTTAGATCGATTTTATCTTGCGACATCGGTCGTCCGCCATACACAGCGTTGGTTTTAAACCCCGTTCCCATGTCGCGCATCACTTGTTCTATCTGAGTCGCCAGCTCCCGCGAAGGCACCATTATAAGGGCTTGAACGCCCACTAGATCTTGGTCCATCAACGATACAATGGGCAATAAAAACGCTAAGGTTTTACCGGTACCTGTTGGCGATAATAACACGACTTCACGTTCAGAAGCTATCTTGACCGTAGCTTCGTTTTGCATGTCATTTAGTGAGGTTATGCCTAATTTATCGAGTATGGCACGATGTTGTTTGTCGACGGTCATGTCTAAATATTTAGTTCGCTAGGAAATGTAGACAAAGATAGGGTGTTTAAACAGGCACTCCTTCATAATCTAAAAACTCCTGTTATGCCAAAATCGTTAACGTAATAAACGTAACAGTTGCACATGTAACGAATATGTGTTACATTTGCTTTGTGTTTTAGTTTTTCATTCTGTGTTTTAGTTTACA
>SKIJ01000035.1 GCA_007116495.1 Cryomorphaceae bacterium
GCCATTGAGGCGGTGACTGGCACCGTCGAGTTCGTAGCCGAAGAGGATGAGGTTTTTGCCGTTGATTTTGTAGCGGCCGTGCATACGTGCGGGGGCGAGTATTTCTGCGCCCCACTTGCGACTGCGCGAAGTCCAGTTGTACATAACAATGGGTACGTAATTCATCGCGCCTACGCGGTAGGTACGTGAAGCACCAACCGCCCACTGCTCGCGATCGCTGGTGCGTTTTCCCCACATAATGGCACCGCTGTAACGCACGTACTCGGCCGGTTGTAACGACCAGCCAAAATCGCCGGCCATGTCTAATTGTAACTGTGCTAAAATAAAGGATTTTTCACCCAACGGTTTATAAAAGGTATTGATCCAACTACCCACACGTAACCCATTATCATTTAACGCATTGGCAACATCAGCAGATCGGCTGTCCATGTCGTCAATTCCGTCGATGTTGTACCCAAACTCGGAGTAGTTGAGTCCCGACTGCCAAATAAAGCTGTTGCGAGAAATAATGGGGATATTTGATGTAAAGCGAAGACCCTGCGTGTAGGCAGTGTTAGGCTCCATTTCCGGGTTGGCATTGTTGGCGTCGCGGCCAAGTTGCATGGGGTAGCCAAAGTGGTAATCGTAGCCCAAACTAAAAAAACGCTGCGGACTCATGCCCACAATTTTTGCGTCGGCCCAGAGTTTGGTCGGTTCATCTACAACATCGAAATCATCGTACATATCCCAATCATCGTCGTCGTCGTAGGTGTCGGTGGTATCAACTTGAGCACTGATGGAAAGACAGAGGAGTAGCGCCATCACGGCATATACATGCTTCATAAAACAGTCGTTGGTGGGGTTGTGTAAAATTTATTTTTTCTTTTTCATCTGCAAACGCTTCCACACATCGGTGCGACCAAAGGTCTTAACTCCTATGTATCCGCGAATATCAAGGGTGTTGTCGTCTTTTAGTTTGATCACACAGCTGTAGGTCTTTCCGTTTTCCGGGTCGTAGATGGTGCCGTTTTCCCATACCCCATCACCGACGTATTCAAAATCTTTAAGCATGCGATATCCGCGAAGGGGGACGTTTCTCATGGATTCGTCCGGATTGTTTTTGTCGAGTTTGGGCTCACCGGTATCTGGATCGTTGGGTTCGCGAAGCCACACAATTTTACCGTAGTACTTACCGGAGATTTTATCTACTTTGATGCGGGCTTTACCGTGACTGGGCTGCCAAACACCAATAAGAGCATCTCCGCCATCGTCTTGTGCGGATGCTTCAAATCCCGTAAATGTGGTAAAAAACAAAAATGAAAATAATGATAATAGTCTCATGGCGCTACATTTAAAAATTAGAAAAAATTGTGTTCAAAAACCTGTGATCAGTTGGTCTTTACATTAAACAAAAAAACGAGTTTAGCTTCGATGTTGTAATCGTCGTACCAATCGTCTAAAAGGTTAAAGTCTGCCACCAACGTTGGGTAGTTGTCAAGAAAGAATGATGCCAAATTTTCTTGTTTTTCCGCCACTTGAACATTTCCGTCGGCGTTCATAAAGGCAATCTTTTGCATGCCCGTTTTTTCACCCGCCAACTGTATTGTTACGTCTTCCAAAACGTCGACATCATCCGGAGTGAGTTCGATGGAAACCAAGCGCGCATTGAGAATATCTTCCAAGTTGTCTAAACCGTCTATCTCTTCAACAAGATCATACGACCACTCGAACGTTCCCGTATTGGAGCCTTCAAAAAGAGGCCCTACAGCAGAAATAGTAACGGAAGATGTGGACCACTCCAATTCCTCCGAGGATGAACAGCTCGCCAAAACAAAGGCTACGCTCACAAGTGTTATTAACTTTCGCATAAATTTGTAAATTACAATAACATTGTACTAATTTGGTTGTTGCTGTGATTTGCTTATAATCTCAAAATCGCAACACAACACATTTTGGATTATTTGATAAGGTCAAAACTAAGCCACACCAGCTCATATATGCAAGCCTTGCGGTTATTTTTTCGCCCACCACATGTTTTACATTCGTGGTTGTGGGTGGGGCATTCGGTTGTTACTTTTGCAGCTTTACCCAATTAAGCGCTAATTTTTATGTGGAGCACCATTGCGCGCATCATCATTCGTTTTCCGTTTTGGACACTTTCAGCGGTGCTCATCGCTACTGCCTTTATGGGTTATCACGCCTCGCAAACCAAAATATCGCATCAATTTGGACGTCTGTTACCGGTAACCGACTCGGCTTACATCGACTACGAAAATTACCGCAATACATTTGGCGAAGCCGGCAATACCGTCATTCTCGTTGCCAATCCAAGCGAAGGAATTTTTGACGAACACTTTTTAGCGTCTTGGCGAAAACTCAGCGCAAGATTGGGCGCGTTAGAAGGTGTAGGCTCGGCCACTGATATCAGTCGGCTGGTAGAGCTAAAGCGCGATGACGACGAGAAGACACTGGTCACGTCGCCCATTTGGAAAGAAGAATCGACGCAAGAAGATTTGGAAAACATTTATCGTCGCTTACCTTTTTACCACGGTTTATTTACGGACAGCGCGAAGGAAAACACCTTACTGATTTTGCGATTGGACCCCGATGTTGTGTACGCGGCCGGCATCATTCCGCTTATAGAAGACATCAAAGCAATCGTCAACGACTTTAGGCAATCTACCGGCATCGATATTTACACCTCGGGGTTGCCGTATATTCGGATGGCAAATACACTTAAAATTAAACGGGAAGTGTATCTTTTTATCGCGCTGGCATTATCCATTACCGGACTGATCATCTTTTTGTTTTTGCGGAGTTGGCGCGCAACCTTTATTTCCTTGGCCATCGTTTGCCTGGGCGTTGTATGGTCGTTTGGGTTGATCTCTGCGCTGGGATACGAAATCACATTATTGAGTTCGCTCATCCCACCCATTGTCATTGTCATTGGAATTGCCAACTGCATTTTCCTGATCAATAAATACCATTCAGAATTTCGACAGCACCGCAATCGCATTCTGGCCTTGCAGCGCATGATTCGCAAAATAGGTAACGCCACTTTTTTAACCAATGCAACCACATCACTCGGATTTGCGGCATTTATACTGACCAACAGTATCATATTGGTGGAATTTGGCGTCGTTGCGGCCATCAACATTTTCGTCGTGTATTTGCTTTCCATCATCATCATTCCCGTAGCCTACCAGTTCTTCTCCGAGCCGGAAAAGCGGCACTACCAACACTTTGATCGCAGATGGCTGCGCCACATGGTGTATTATTTGGATTTGTGGACACAGACAAAACGGCCGGTAATTTACGGGGTCAGTATCGTTATTGTGGCCTTTGCCATTGCAGGAATGTTTCAGCTGTACAGCTCCGGTAGTCTTACGGATGATTTTTCCAAACGCGATCCGGTGTATAAAAATGTAAAATACATCGAATCGAAGTTTAATGGTGTCATGCCCCTAGAAATACTGATTGATACAAAACGAAAACGGTCGATTTCACAGGTAAAAACACTGGATAAAATCAACGAGCTCGAAACGCGCTTATCCAATTACGGAGACTTAAGTACACCCTTATCAGTGGTCCGATTAGCGCGCTTTGCCAAACAAGGTTACTTTGGAGGCAATCCCGAGTTTTACACCGTTCCCACCCGGCAAGAGCGCAATTTTATATACTCATACATTCCGCGAGACAAGGAAAACGAACGCTTGCTTTACGCCCTCACCGACACCAATCAACAGGTTGCGCGCATATCGGTGCAAGTTCGCGACTTACCTACCCCGGAAATGCGACAGCTGCTCAGCGATGTGCAAGACGACATCGACGCGGTATTCCCACCGGACCAATTCAAGTCAACCGTAACCGGGGCTTCGGTCATATTTGTTAAGGGAACCGATTACCTCATCCGCAATCTTTTAATAAGTTTGAGTTTGGCCATCGGGGTCATTTTGATTGTTATGGCACTGTTGTTTCGCTCGTGGAAAATGATTCTGGTTGCCATTTTCCCCAACATACTCCCACTCATACTTACGGCCGGGGTTATGGGATTTGCCGGCATCCCCCTTAAGCCGTCTACCATATTGATATTCAGCATTGCCTTTGGCATATCGGTAGACGACACCATTCACTTTTTGGCCAAATACCGCCAAGAGCTTACGCTGCGCAATTGGAACATCACCGAATCCGTACGAGCCAGTTTACGCGAAACCGGAATCAGTATGTTTTACACCTCCATTGTATTGTTTTTTGGGTTTGCCATTTTCATCGCGTCGAGTTTTGGCGGGACGGTTGCCTTGGGGATGCTGGTGAGTTTTACGTTAATTGTAGCCATAGGCGCAAACTTGCTGCTGTTGCCTTCACTAATATTGAGTTTTGAGCGATTTCTTACCGATAAAGGCTTTAAGTCTCCACCCGTACAAATACTCGACGACGACGATTAACGCATCACGAACCACTAAAATAAACCAAGATGAAAGGAATCATTCTCGCCGGAGGCTCCGGCACCAGATTACATCCACTTACCATCGCGGTGAGTAAGCAACTCATGCCGGTTTACGACAAACCGATGATTTATTACCCCCTGTCGACCTTACTTGAAGCGGGTATAAGCGATATCCTAATCATCACCACACCTCACGATGCTCCGTTGTTTAAAACCCTACTCGGGGACGGCAGCCGCATTGGTTGTTCGTTTCAATACGCCATACAGCACGAACCAAATGGGCTCGCGCAAGCATTTGTACTCGGCAAAGAATTCATCGGAAACGACAGCGTGGCGCTCATTTTGGGCGACAACATCTTTTACGGTTCGCGTATGGAAGACGTACTTTTAGACAGCAAACATACCGAAGGAGGAGTTGTATTTGCCTATCAAGTAAGCGACCCACACCGCTACGGAGTGGTTGAGTTTGACGACAACCAAATTGCCGTATCCATAGAAGAAAAGCCCGAGCACCCCAAGTCAAAATTTGCGGTACCCGGATTGTACTTTTACGACAACCGCGTGGTTGACATCGCCGAGAACCTCAAACCGTCGGCCCGTGGCGAATACGAAATCACCGACGTCAATAAAGCGTATTTAGAAATGAATGCCTTAAAGGTAGGTATCCTCGATCGCGGAACAGCGTGGCTGGATACCGGCACCTTCCCTTCCCTAATGCAAGCCGGGCAATTTGTACAGGTCATCGAAGAGCGCCAAGGATTAAAGGTGGGGTGTATTGAAGAAGTTGCATTCCGCAAAGGCTTCATAGACTCCGAACAGCTGGAAAAGATTGCCCAGCCATTGGTGAAAAGCGGATACGGAACCTACCTACTCAACTTGCTCTAATCCTTTTTGGTCATTAACGTAGGTTTGTCAAAATGACGTTTTAAAAATCAGCTTTATACATTACTTTTGGCGTCAATTTTATAAATGACTGTAAAAAAATGACGACGACCTGCGCTCCTCATATTGTAAATGCATCAATAAGGAATGCGGTATAACCATTTACAAAACCAGTCACACCCTTGATGTTTGCCCGATTTTAACAAAACCCCAAACCGAAAAAACCCGTTATGAATCAACTTTTGGCCAAATTTGAACAGACACCTGCGGAAATTGTATTTCACTGGCAAGACCGCGAAACAGAAGCCGAAGGTTGGGCCGTGATCAACAGTTTACGAGGTGGTGCTGCAGGTGGTGGCACCAGAATGCGTCAGGGACTCAACGAGCGCGAAGTGCTCTCACTGGCCAAAACCATGGAAATAAAATTTTCAGTTGCCGGACCAGCCATAGGCGGTGCTAAAAGTGGAATCAACTTTGACCCCAACGACTCCCGTAAAAAAGGGGTGTTAGAGCGCTGGTATAAAGCACTTTCACCTTTACTAAAGACCTATTACGGCACAGGAGGCGACCTCAACGTAGACGAAATTCACGAGGTTATACCCATCACCTCTGAATTGGGTATTTTACATCCGCAGGAAGGTGTTTTACAAGGCCATTTTTCACCGGATAAGGAAAGTAAAAAACAAAAAATAAAACAACTTCAAGAAGGGGTTTTATTTCCTGTACACTCCAATGTTTTTGCTCCCGACGACAACAAGCAGTACACCGTAGCGGACATGATAACTGGCTATGGCGTAGCGGAATCGGTCAAGCACTATTACAATATTTACGGCGGTAACATCGACGGAAAACGTGCCATCATCCAAGGTTGGGGCAATGTTGGTGCTGCGGCCGCTTGGTATTTGGCAAAAATGGGCGTGCGTGTGACTGGAATCATCGACCGCGTTGGTGGCATCATTAGTACCGAAGGACTGAACATGAGTGAGATCGATGCCTTAATGACCAATAAAACAGGAAACTTCCTTGTCGCCGACGACATTCTTGGGTTTGAAGAAACCAACGAGCGCATTTGGGACGTAGGTGCAGAGATTTTCATACCGGCAGCAGCATCTCGGTTGTTAACGCGCAATCAAATAGAACGCATGCTGAACGGCGGATTGGAAGTGATGTCGGCCGGTGCAAATGTTCCTTTTGCCGACGACGAGATTTTTGAAGGACCTACGGCTTTGTTTGCCGATGATGCCCTAAGTTGCATTCCCGACTTTATCTCAAATTGCGGCATGGCTCGTGTGTTTGCCTATTTGATGCAAGACAACGCGGAACTTTCGGAAACCGCCATCTTCAACGATGTGTCCAATACCATTGGAAATGCGCTGAAAGCATGCCACCAACGAAAACCAAATACACGTAAACTCACAGATACCGCTTACCAAATAGCTCTTGAGCAGCTGACGTAACACTTCTTTACTAAACAACTAAAACCGCCAAACCTTGATTGCTGAAATACTAATGATTGTGGTCTTTGTTCTGGGTTATTTAGCCATAGCTCTGGAACATCAGATTCACGTTGACAAAGCCGCAAGTGCCCTCATCGCCGGAGTGCTCTGTTGGGCCATCTACGTTCTTTCTGCCGGCAGTTTTCACAGTACCGAAACCATTCCTCCGCACATGTTTGTAGGAGCCGACGGCAGCGATGTTGGATTCATGGAAGCTGCCATGCATTACATTTCAGAATATCAGCTTCTTCACCACTTAAGCGAAATAGCCAGCATTCTATTCTTTTTGATTGGCGCGATGACCATCGTAGAACTCATTGATATTCACCAAGGGTTTTCGTTGATTACCGACAAAATTGAAACCACCTCGCGCTCGCGATTGATGTGGATCATTTGCATCCTAACGTTCTTTATGTCTGCTGCCTTAGACAACCTGACGACCACAATTGTGATGGCCTCGTTGCTCAAAAAAATCATTGCCAACTACAAAGACCGCTGGTTGTTTGCGGGTATGATTGTAGTTGCAGCAAATGCCGGTGGCGCATGGTCGCCCATTGGTGATGTAACCACCACTATGCTATGGATCGGAAAGCAGGTCACCGCACAAAACGTAATCATCCGACTTATCCTGCCGAGTTTAGTATGTTTGATCGTGCCACTTTTACTGTTGACGCCGAGAATAAAAGGAAATGTACGTCGACCAATGGAAGTGGAAGGTATGAACGACCGATTGCCAGGACTGACCACCAAACAGATGCGCAACATCTTTATTGCCGGTTTACTTGGATTGGTATTTGTGCCCGTATTTAAAACCGTCACACACCTACCTCCATTTATGGGAATGATGCTCAGTTTGGGTGTACTTTGGTTGATTACCGAAATCATGCACAAAAACAAAAGCACCAACGTGCGCAAACGCTTATCGGTGATTACCGCTCTAAAAAAAGTTGACTTTGCATCGGTATTGTTTTTCCTAGGCATCTTGTTAGCGGTGGGCAGTTTACAGTCTGCCGGACAACTTGGTCATTTGGCGGGCTGGCTCAACGATACCTTAGGCACCGATCAGGAAGGTGGTGTATATGCCGTGGGTATTTTAATTGGACTATTTTCAGCATTGGTCGATAATGTCCCATTGGTTGCCGCTTCCATGGGGATGTACGAAATCATGCCCACCGGATATTTTTCTCAAGACGGTTTGTTTTGGGAGTTTTTGGCATACTGTGCCGGAACAGGTGGTAGTGCGCTCATCATAGGGTCCGCTGCCGGTGTTGCGGTTATGGGTATCGAAACCATTACCTTTGGTTGGTACCTCAAAAAAATTGCACCGCTGGCACTCATCGGATACTTTGCCGGTGCCATGTTCTACATACTGGAACACTCCGTTTTTTAAGCGCATGTTGATGCGTGTTATTTTTAGTAAAAAAGCGTGGCAGCATCAATTCTCTATGTATTTTTGCTGTCCATTTGTGTAACCGTGGTAAACCTTTACCTGGTTTTTTTGTAAATCTTATTCAATAATACACAACCATGAGAGAAGCTACATTCCGTGAAGTGATTGCCGAGGCAATGAGTGAGGAAATGCGACGTGACGAGTCCATATATTTAATGGGAGAAGAAGTTGCCGAATACAACGGCGCCTACAAGGCATCCAAAGGCATGCTCGACGAATTTGGCGCCAAACGCGTCATCGATACCCCCATCTCGGAGTTGGGTTTTTCGGGTATTGGCGTAGGCTCCGCAATGAACGGATTGCGTCCCATCATCGAGTTTATGACCTTTAACTTTTCCCTGGTTGCCATCGACCAAATCATCAACAATGCCGCCAAGATGAAGCAAATGTCTGGCGGTCAGTTCAACATACCCATCGTGTTTCGCGGACCAACCGCGTCGGCAGGACAGCTTGGTGCCACGCACTCACAAGCATTTGAAAGCTGGTACGCCAACTGTCCCGGCCTAAAGGTTGTTGTTCCCAGCAACCCGTACGACGCCAAGGGCTTGTTAAAAACCGCCATTCGCGACGATGATCCGGTCATCTTTATGGAGTCGGAACAGATGTATGGCGACAAAATGGAGGTGCCGGAAGACGAGTACCTCATCGATATTGGCAAAGCAGACATCAAACGCGAAGGCAGCGATGTTACCATAGTGTCGTTTGGAAAAATCATCAAACGCGCCTACGAAGCTGCCGATGAATTGGCCAAAGATGGCATCTCCGCAGAGGTCATTGACCTTCGCACGGTGCGTCCCATCGATTACGATACTGTAATCGAATCTGTGAAAAAGACCAACCGCCTGGTTTGTGTAGAAGAAGCCTGGCCTCTCGGTTCCATTTCAACCGAAATTGCCTTCGCAGTTCAGCGCTTAGCATTTGATTTCCTCGATGCACCAATCCGCCGCATTACGTGTACGGATACCCCTATTGGCTATGCTCCTAACCTAGTAGAGGCCTTTTTACCAGCAACGAAAGACATTATTCAAGCTTGTAAAGACGTGATGTACGTCAACGCATAATGATATGAGTAACAACAGCCGCATTAATGCCGATAAAGCACCTAAGCCTGTAGGGCTTTATCCCCATGCCCGTAAAGTGGGCAACTTACTCTTTTTATCCGGTGTTGGTCCACGCGTGGCCGGAAGCGACGCCAACGACAGTGGCGTTCCCGGACTGGAACTCGACCACAACGGTAATTTCAAAGCCTTCGATTTCGAACAGCAGGTTCATTCCGTTTTCAATAACGTACGTCGTGTATTGGAAGCCAGCGGATCGTCGTGGGATAAACTCGTGGATGTCACCGTTTTCTTGGTTGACATGAAACGCGATTTTCAAACGTTTAACCGCATCTACGCGGAATATTTTAAAGACAATCAACCGTGCCGAACAACGGTTGAAATCAGCAGTTTGCCAACACCCATTGCCATAGAATTAAAATGTGTGGCAGAAATTGGTGACTGATGTAAACAGCGCGTGTTAATTGCTGTTACCTAACCACAATCCTTTAAGAAAAAACGATATGTCTGAGAACACTTTTGCCAGCCGTCACAATGGTCCACGGCCTAATGATGTACAGGAAATGCTGAAAACCATGGGCGTAGACTCGGTGGATGACCTCATTCGCAAGAGCATACCCGATAGCATACGACTTGACAAACCGATGGAGCTCGACCCTGCCATGGGTGAGCATCAATACATAACCCACCTTCACGATGTTGCTTCTCGCAATAAAGTATTTGCTAATTTTATCGGAATGGGTTACCACGACACCGTACTTCCCGGTGTGATTCAGAGAAACATACTCGAAAATCCTGGTTGGTACACGGCTTACACACCTTACCAAGCAGAAATTGCACAGGGACGTTTGGAAGCTTTGATCAACTACCAAACCATGATCACCGATCTTACCGGTATGGAGTTGGCCAATTCGTCTTTGTTAGACGAACCCACTGCCGCTGCTGAAGCGATGAGCATGTTGTATAGCGCAAGAAGCAAAGAACAAAAAAATGCCAATATGTTCTTCGTTTCGCGTCACTGCTTACCACAAACCATTGCGTTGATAGAAACCCGTGCCGAACCCATGGGCATTGAGCTTGTAATTGGTGACCACGCGGAAGTAAACATCGACGAACGCTTCTTTGGGGCACTTTTACAGTATCCTGCCGGTGACGGGGAGATTTTTGATTACCACGCCTTTGCCGATTTGGCAAAGGCGCACGGGGTTAAAATTGCCGTTGCGGCTGATATCATGTCACTGGTATTGCTCAAAGCACCCGGTGATTGGGGTGCCGATGTGGTTGTGGGTTCTACCCAACGCTTTGGCATTCCTTTGGGATACGGAGGCCCTCACGCCGCCTACTTTGCCACCCACGAATCATACAAGCGCTTTGTACCCGGTCGAATCATCGGGAAAACCATCGATAAAGAGGGGAAACCGGCCATGCGCATGGCGTTGCAAACGCGCGAACAACACATCAAACGCGATCGCGCCACATCTAATATATGTACTGCACAAGTGCTCTTAGCTGTTATGGCCGGAATGTACAGTGTTTATCATGGGCCGGATGGACTGCGAAGAATTGCCACTCGCATCCATCACCTCACCGTGAGTCTTGCCGATGGATTGAAAAAATTAGGATTCAATCTTTTATCGTCTGAGTTCTTTGATACCATTCAAGTTGAATTAGACGACATTGATGTCTCCGAATTGCGCAAGATAGCTGAAAGTCAAAAAATGAACTTTCGCTATTTTGACAACCATCGCGTGGGCATTAGCTTAAATGAAACCAGCACGTTTGATACCGTCAATAGCATTTTAGAAGTCTTTTCAGAAGCGTGCAGCATTGAAGACTTTATCTCTGCCCAACAACTGGACGTTACCATCATTCCGGAAGAGCTCCTTCGCAAAGATGATATTTTGTCGTATGAGGTTTTTAACCGCTACCACAGCGAAACCGAAATGATGCGTTACATCAAAAAGTTAGAACGCCGTGACCTATCACTAAATCACTCTATGATAGCACTGGGGTCGTGCACCATGAAGCTTAACGCAGCGGCAGAAATGATTCCCATTACGTGGCCTCAATGGGCGAGCATTCACCCATTTGCCCCGTTAGATCAGGCTGAGGGTTACCAATTCATCATTCGTGAAATGGAACGCTACTTGGCTGAAGTCACCGGCTTTGCCGGAGTGAGTTTACAACCAAATTCCGGTGCTCAAGGCGAATACGCCGGATTAATGGTCATTCGCGCTTACCACCAATCACGTGGTGATCAGCACCGCAATATTGTTTTGATACCATCCAGTGCGCACGGAACTAACCCAGCAAGTGCGGTGATGGCCGGTATGAAAGTGGTTGTTGTAAAATGCGACGATCAAGGTAACATAGACGTTGAAGATCTAAAAAACAAAGCCGAAAAGCACAGCAACGAATTGGCCGCATTGATGATTACCTACCCATCAACACACGGGGTATTTGAAGCTGCAGTAAAAGAAATTACCGGCATCATTCACCAACACGGTGGTCAAGTGTATATGGATGGTGCAAATATGAATGCACAAGTCGGTTTGACTAATCCGGGTAATATCGGAGCTGATGTTTGTCACCTCAATCTGCACAAAACCTTTGCCATCCCCCATGGAGGTGGAGGTCCAGGCATGGGGCCAATCTGCGTAGCGCCACAGCTCATACCATTTTTACCTGGTCACCCCGTTGTAAAAACCGGCGGAAAAACGGCCATCAGTCCCATCAGCGGTGCACCGTGGGGCAGCGGTCTCATCTTATTGATTTCCTACGGATACATGAAAATGTTGGGTGCAGATGGTTTAACGAAAGCTACTGAACTTGCCATTGTGAATGCGAACTACCTAAAAGCGCGTCTTAAAGGTCACTTCAACATTTTGTACACCGGCGAAAAAGATTGTGTTGCTCACGAAATGATCATCGACTGCAGACCGTTTAAGAAAACAGCGGGCGTCGAGGTTGTGGATATTGCCAAGCGTTTAATGGACTACGGCTACCACGCTCCAACCGTTTCATTTCCTGTAGGTGGCACCATGATGATTGAGCCAACGGAGAGCGAGTCGAAAGTAGAGCTCGATCGCTTTGCCGATGCATTGATCAGCATACGTCGTGAAATTGACGAAATCGAACAAGGTGGAGCAGACGCAAAAGACAATGTCTTAAAGAACGCACCGCATACCCTCAACTTGGTGACTGATGATGAATGGACATTGCCCTATTCACGTCAGAAAGCAGCCTTCCCAATGGACGGAATTCGCGAAAATAAATTCTGGCCAAGTGTGCGTCGTGTAGACGATGCGTATGGCGATCGTAATCTGATGTGTACTTGTGCACCTATGACTGAGTACGAGTAATGTATTCAGACTGAAAATCAATACATATTAAAGACAAAAAACGGCCTTGATTCTTTTCGAGGTCGTTTTTTTGGACTTAAATTAACGTAAACATCACCTTGTCTTTTTACTGAGATAAGATTAGCTTGTTAAAAAAAATGTTTTTTGAACAAGATGCTTGTATATTGGAAAGTTTTTGTATTTTTGACAAACAGATAAATTAAATTTAATCGACAATGAGAAGAAATTATTTAATTGCAGCTGCGTTGTTTTCTACAGCGGCATTTGCACAACAACCGGTTGAATATCCCGAGACGGATGCAACCCACCTCATAGACCACTATGAGGATTACAATCGTTTAACACGAGAAACACCCGTTGCTGTTGACGGCATGGAAACGGCAATCTGGTCTGAAGACTTTGCCAATGGCATCCCCTCAACATGGGATAACATAGGCTTATCGTTGGCCGGTACTCCACGTCCTAACGCCGAATGGGAATACCGCGGACCAAACACCAACCCGGATACATCAGTTGGAACAAGAGGTTTTACAGGCCCTAATCCTAACGGACAGCCCATCAATAGCCCAACAAAAGCAAACGGGTTTATGATTTTTGACTCCTTGTTTAAAGAAACCGGTGGAACAGGTATCGGACAAGGTGATGCAGCCGGTGGTCACATCGGTGTGTTAGTAACAGACGTCATTAACCTTACTGGTGAGCCTAGTGTGATGCTGGAGTTTTACTCTTACGCCTACCTTTTCAACGCGCGTTTATACGTTGCCTTCAGTACCAATGGTGGAACGACTTTCCCCGACACCGTTGAAATTCATCCAACTGGTGACTTAGCAGTTAATGAATTCACTCCAAGAGATTTTCGCGTACTTGAGGATGTTTCTTCCATCATTGGTGGTGAATCAAACGTTAAAATGGCATTCATCTTTGAAGGTGACGAGCGTACCGGTGCAGCCCCCCCTGCTCCACCTACTGGTAGCCCACACGGTTTTTACTGGTGGATGATTGACGATATCGCACTCAAACCACTTCCTTCAACATTCTTTACGTTTGAGTCTACGCAAATTACGACAGCTCAAGGTGTTCAAGATGCTCCTTCTTACGATATACTCAACCTAAACCCGGCTACATCTTGGGGTACGATTGGACACTACGGTATCACAACCGAGAAACAAGCTCGCCCCATCGCATTTGACGCAAACATTCGCAACTTTGGTAGTGCAACGCAAACCAACGTTGCCTTAGCTGTTGAAGTATGGCGCAATGGTATGATGGATACTGTCATTACCCACACACCAGAGCCCATCATGCAGCCTGGTGAACTTAAAGATTTCACATTCTTTACAACAGATTTTTGGACGCCTACAGAGCCGGGTGATTACCGCTTTGTTTATAAAGTAACGTCTGATAGCATTGACGTTGCAGCAAATAACCCAAACACCATAGGTTATCGTCCGGATAGTGTCCTTTTCTTCGTTCCTGAAGAAACTGCTGACCAAATTTGGGGTATGGATTATCGTACATCTGGAAACAGCATTGGTACCACTCAACTTGGTGATGACGGTTCAGGTATTGCCGTTCGTTACGAAATTGCTGAAGGCGAAGTTGATGCCGTATGGAGTGCACGTATTGGATTGAGCACACTTACCGAAGCCGGTGCAGAAATTGAAGTTGAAATCTTTAGAGTAGAAGACTTCCTCACTGCTCAAGCGGGAAGTTCAGTTGGATTTGCTTTTAAGACCATCACACAAACCGACATCGATAACGGATTTGTTGTTGTTGACTTCTACGATGCAACCCAGGGTACAGGTGATATTCCTGCTGGATGGACACCTGCACAAAATGACTCTGCAGTTTGGGCAGTTGTAACCATGTTCTCCAACAACGGTTCTTTCCCCGTTAGAATCTTCAATGGTCAAACGTTCCAAAATACCAACCAATCGTTGATGTTTGATTCTGATCAAGGTACTTGGTTTACCGGATATTCTGGTGGTAGCCGCTCTTTGGCTCAACCGCACATCCGTTTAATCATGGAGTCTATCGCTCCTGGAAGTTCTGTGTCTTCTGTTGAAAACAACCTCGGATTGAATTACTATCCAAACCCAACGACAGGACGCTTGGTATTGGACTTTCAAGAAAAACACGGGAAGTTTGCAGATATCCGCGTTATGGATATGACAGGAAAAGTTGTTCATACAGAACGTGCTAATACAACCAACATATCTCAGCATCAAGTAGAACTTGGAAACTTGAGCTCAGGTATGTACCTAATGACCGTTGATATGGGTGGAAAGCAATCTACCTTTAAAGTAACGGTTGAAAAATAAGTTTCTTCTTCAATATAGTAGATTAAAAAACCCCGCCATTGGCGGGGTTTTTTTAATGAATTAAACGAAGCATCATCGACCTTGCATTCGTAGGTAATCAACTTCTTGCTTGGTAAGAAACCGGTAGTGTCCGCGTGGCAGATTCTTTTTGGTTAACCCCGCAAAGACGACACGGTCTAACTTGATTACGTCGTAGCCGAGTGCCGCAAACAAACGTCTGATGATGCGGTTGCGACCAATGTGTATGCGAATCCCAACGTGATTGCGTGACTTTCCTTCTACCCAAGCAAGTTCGTCTACATCAACGACTCCGTCCTCAAGCGTTACACCATTGAGTATCTTAGTGAAATCAGATTTGGTGAGGTTTTTATCCAAAACGACATCGTATAACTTGCTGGCTCCATGTGAGGGGTGTGTTAAACGTTTGGCTAATTCTCCATCGTTGGTAAACAACAGCAATCCTGTCGTTGCTCTATCCAAACGACCAACGGGATAAATGCGTTCTTTACACGCCTTTGCCACCAAATCCATTACGGTTTTCCGAGCCTTGGGATCGTCGGTTGTTGATATAAATCCCTTTGGTTTATTGAGTAATACGTACTGCTTTTTCTCTCCCTTTATGGCTTCACCAGCATATTTAACCTCGTCACCGGGCTGTACGCGGTAGCCCATTGTGGTAACCACCTTGCCATTGACTTGCACCAAACCGGCAGCAATGAACTCGTCTGCTTCACGGCGCGAGCAAATCCCAGCCAGGGCGAGATAGCGGTTTAGACGGATGTCGTCGGGATTACTCTGAACTGCGGGATTCTTTTTCCCTTTACCCACTCTATTCTGTGGTTTATATGAGCGCCCACCGGGACGTCCACTTGATCTCTTCTTCTTATCCATGATTGGTATTTGTTGCCTGCAAAGGTATTGCACAGATTGCGGTTGGCTATGAGCACTTAGCTCTATGTATTCAACGTGCTTTTGGCTTGCCGGCAACGAAAGCCTTACCGTAGGTAGGTGTATAATAGGCTAAATCAACGGCCTCTCCATTGGATATTTTTTCCCACCCAAGTTTCCCGAAATACTGCGCTGAGGGCATGGTTTGATAGGTAGTAACTTTTTCCTTCGGCCATAGTCCCTCTAATTTTGCTGCGGCATCGCCTACAATCGCAATGCGCCCGTGCCAGTCTGAAAACGTATTTTCGTCGAAAATCATAGGCGTTGTAGCGATGGGATTTGTTTCGGAGAACACCTTGACGAACGCCTCCATTCGTCGGGCGTCAATTGCCGTAACACAGTGATCTTCACCTTTGCCGTTGACCAACCAAAACGCATGAAGTGCATCCAAAGAGGGCGATGCGTAGAGTGGAATATTAGCCGCATAGGCATAGCCTTTCGCTGCCGAAACACCTATGCGTAAACCTGTGTAAGAGCCCGGACCGTCGCCCACCAATATTGCAGAAAGATCGTTAAACTGCAGCTTCACATCATCGAGAACCTCACGCACAATGGAGTGCAAACGCTCAGCGTGGTTGTAAGACTGCTCATCGTGCTCATCGTGGGCACACAAACAATCGGCTTCACGAAATATTGCCACCGAACAATTGCGTGTAGATGTATCGATGGCCAACCAATGTGATTTATCACGTTTCAAACTAGTCGCTGCTTTTTTTCTGAACAGGTGTTCCGTTCTTGAGCGTTTGCGAAACAACACCGAATGGCCCCGATGCAATCACATCACCTTCTTTAAGGCCACGCTTAACATGAATGTACGCATCGTCTTGCAACCCTACTTCTACTCGCTGCATCTGCACTTCATTATTTTTTACCGTAAACACACAAGGAAATGGCTCTGCCTTTTTTCCCAAGCGGGCACGCACCAGCGCACTATTATCGCCCGTGGAATCCAAACGCGTTGTTACAGCCTGCACCGGCACTGCCAATACATCAAATATTTTTCGTGTTACAATATCCACCGTTGCTGTCATCCCGTGGCGTAGTGGGTGTATCGTTTCTAAATGGTCGTATGACTCCGGATCTATATCAATCAACACATCAAAAACAGTGATTTGATCAGCACTGACGTTATCGTCGCTGCGTGATGCTATAGCGACCTGTGCAACCTTACCGTAGAACGTTTCATCGGGGTACGCCTCAATGCCAATGGATACAGAGTCGCCCACCTTTACGCGGATCACCTCATTTTCATTGACTTCTACTTTCACCTGCATACGGCTTAAATCGGAAATGCGCAACAATTCTGTTCCGGCCATTTGCGCCGTTCCTACCACACGTTCACCAACTTCCACATTGAGCATGCTTACAATACCCGACGCCGGAGCATAAATGGTGGTACGCTTGAGGTTGTCCGTTGCTTCAGTTTCGGATGCCAGGGCACTTTTAATCTGAAAGCGCGCTGCCTCAACGCCAAGTCGGGCAACATCATACTCCCGTTGTATGGCATCAAACTCCGAATCCGAAATCACACCCTTATCGTGTAGGTCTTTATTGCGATTAAAATTCTTTTCCGCTTCCAGGAACTGGGCTTCTGATTGGTTGAATGCCGCACGCGCATTGTTGGTTGATGCTTTGGCTCTGAGCTGAGCCGATTGGTATAAATCAGGATTGATTTTGACGAGCAGTTGCCCTTTTTCTACTTCATCGCCCTCGCGAACGTGAAGTTCAAAAATCTCACCCGATACCTCTGGTGCTAATTTCAACTCTGCCGCCGGTCTGATTTTCCCCGAAGAGGCCACCACTTCCACTAAATCTCGTTTGGTGACTTCAAAGGTTTCAACCGACAAATCACCGGAACCACCGAAGAGCCAACCCTGTTTTTTTGCGGTGATGAGCACTGCAATGACGGCAACAATAACAACAGACCAAATGATTTTTTTCTTCATGCTCAACAGGTTATCATTTTCTAAAATTGAAGTTCGTTGCTTGCGTAAAAACGCAATACATTGATGCTGAAAACATATTCGTACAGTGCACTGGCTTTTTCTGCCTGAGCCTGTGCAAGTGCATTCTTTGCATTTTCAAAATCGTATTGCTGAATTGCCCCTACTCTGAAGCGCTCCCTGGCGTAGTCAAAGGCCTCTTGACTGGACTTAACAGCTTTTTCTGCTGCGCGATAAGACTTCAAACTAGCGGTGGCATCGGCATACGAGCGCTGTACATCTTGACGGATTCGGTTCATCTCGCGCTCGTATTCCAAATCGGCCAACTGACGCTGAATTTGCGCGTTGCGTACGGCGTTGCGGATGCGAAGTCGGTTGTAAATGGGAATGTTCAAACTGATGCCCACAAACTCATTTACGTTGTCTTGTGCTTGTTCGAAAAGAGGTTTATTGCGCACGTCTGACAGAATCTGCTGCACCGAGAAAACATCCTGGCCATCTGCGGTGCGACCAATGGTAACCAATTGCGGTGAGGTTTCACCAAAACTGAGGATTTGGTTGGAGTAATTGGTCGATACCGCGCCAACTAAACTCAACGTAGGGTAACGCTGTCCCTTGGCAATTTGCACATCTTTATCGGCCTGACTAATGCCTAGTTGAGCAGCTTTAATTCCGGGCTGAAGATTAATGGCGCGTTCAAAAATGTACTCTTCGGTAAATTCAAACACATCTCCTGACGGTAGATCTTTTATGGGGTTCACCACATCAAAACCATCTGTAGAAGGCAATTGCAGAAGTTGGGTCAAATCTAAAATACTTAGCGTAAGATCATTTTCGTTGCGCACTCGGTTTTGTTCATCTCTGGCCAACTGCGCTTCCAACTCATACAAACTCCCCCTTGGTTCTGCGCCCGCCTTTACCAAATCGGCCATCCGTTGAACGAGGAGCGCAGAAATGCGTTCCTGCTCCTTCGAAATTCGCAGTACTTCTTTTGCCAAGAGCACCTGCAAATAAGATGCAGTGACATTTAACGTAATATCGACCTCCAACTGCTCGTAGCTTGCCTGACGTATATCCCGTTCCAACCGCGCGCGATCGATGTTGTTTTTATTGCGGAAGCCGTCGAATACCGTCCACTGAGAGTTGAGCCCGAGATTGCTCGTTTGCCTTGATTGTCGGCTGATGAGGTTGGTCACCGGGTCGATGTTGAGACCAAAAT
This sequence comes from Cryomorphaceae bacterium, assembly GCA_007116495.1. GTDB lineage: Bacteria > Bacteroidota > Bacteroidia > Flavobacteriales > Schleiferiaceae > CSBr16-58. The sequence goes on from SKIJ01000035.1 coordinate 19,106, forward strand.
TGAAGTTATACGCAAAGCTTGCATTGAGATCGGGAAAGAGATCTGCCCACGCAGCATTGATGTCGTTGCGCGCAATCTGAATGTCCAACGCCGATCGACGCACATCAATGTTTTGTTCAAGTGCGTAATCAATGCACTCCTCTAACGTCCATACGCGTTCATCTACCTGAGCATTTAGCGGCAGAAGACCAACAAATAAAATGGCTGCATAAATGAATTGTGCTCGGAGCATACGAATGATTTTGAAGGCGTAAAAGTACGTTTCATAAAACGAATAATCAGAGAAATTTGCAGGGCGTTGAGATGTAGAGGCGTAGAGCCAATCTTTGGTCAATGGTGAATAGCAAAACGATTGCTGCACGCCATTGTGCATTGTAAAACCCTGTAGAGACGTAGCATGCTACGTCTGTGCATTCTACGTCTCTACAGGGTTTTCAATCACGTCTCTACATTTCAAACAAACACTAATTTGTTGGAATGCCCAGCAAAGGCGTTTTGCCATCGGTGATGATTATTTTACTGTTGCCTGATTTCGACAGGTCTTTAAACGCTTCAATTTGATTGTTATTCAATACAGAAGGGGTCAAACTGTTGCTTATTTTTCGGTTTGCTTCGGCTTGGGCTTCCGCTCTGATCAACGTGGCATTGGCCTCACCTTCGGCTTCTATTTCCGCAACCCTTTTGGTTCCTTCCGCGCGGGCAATTTTTGCCTTTTGTTCACCTTCCGCTTGGATCAAGGCGCGTTCGGCTTCTAAAGATTCGCGTTGCTTGGTAAATTCCATGCGCTGTGCTTCTTGCTCGGCGCGAAGCTTTTCTTCAATGGCTCTGCTTAAATCTCCGGGTAAAGAAATGGTTTTTAACAACACGTTGTCGATGACAAACCCACGTGGTCCCAATACCTGCATCATTGTTTCTCTGATTTGTTCTTCAATGGTGCTGCGCTCACCCGAGTGCATGTCTTTGGCGTAAAAACGGGCACTTACGTCGGATACTGCCGAACGGAATACCGGCAAAATAACAGTGCGCTCGTAGTTCATCCCAATCTCGTCAAATACACGTGGCGCTTCGTTGCGGTCAACTCGGTATAAAATGGAGACTTCTGAAGCGATGGTCAACCCCTCTCGACTGGGAAGTGGTACACTCACCTCCATATTGATGGTGTTGACTTGTACGCGGAAGATGGTGGTAACAAACGGATTGTAAAAACGAAGACCCTGTTCCATCGGACGGTAATCGACTTTACCCAATTGACGTTTGACGCCCACCTCCCCTTGTCTGATTACGGTACAGCTCCCGAGGATGGCGACCAATGCGATTAATGCGGTTA
>SKIJ01000111.1 GCA_007116495.1 Cryomorphaceae bacterium
GTTATGCTATTTTGACTCGTATGCGAATTGTGGAGAAATGGGGAGACTTTTTTGTTACACGGAGGTTTTTGGGGTCAGTTTAGAGATTGTTGGAAATCATTTGGTGTGCTGTTCTTATTTGTAAATTCCTTTTGAGAGTAACGGAGGACACGGAGGGTTTCCGCTGTCGCGAAACGTAGTAGCTCTGTAGGTTATGGAATTTTTACTTGTGTGCGCTTAGTGATGGAATGGGGAGGTTTTGTTACACGGAGATTTTTGGGGATTGTTGATTGTGATGGTTAATTGAAAATTGAGATTTGAAAATTGAGAATGATATTACGTATTTTTTGTCGTAAACAGAATTTCCAAAACCGAAGCAAAACTTCAAGGTCTAACGTTCAAGCGCAACTGGCAAATCGATATTTTCAGCACAGTTAGCAAGTAACCAATCAATAGTTCCTCATCATCGAAGAATCAATCCGTATTCGCGTCAGGGAGTGGCGCCTTGGGTAATGTTCCCGGGACCCGTCAACCTGAAACAAGCGTAAAAACAGGTCACTGTTCGAAGTAGAACGACAAACCGTTATTGTTTGTCCAAAACCACCATTCCCTCGTTCTACAAGTTTGACCTGTTTTAGCTTGTGAAGGTTAGACGGGTGGGGTTATTTCCCCAGCGCCGATTTTTTTTGATACTTTTTTTAGTGGATAAAAAAAGTATAGCAAATAAAGCAAGGCCCTTTTGTTACTCAGAGATTTTTGGGGATTGTTGATCGGTTGCAGGAACTAATTTGGTAAATTAATCATATTTGCAAATTTCATTTGAGAGATACGGAGGACACGGAGATCTTTCGCTGTTGCGAAAAGTAGTAGCTCTGTAGGTTTTAGTGTTTTTACTCGTGTACATCTAGTAATAGAATGGTATAAATGTGATGAATTTATAAAACCGTGCCGTAGGTACGCAATGTTGGTAGAAGAAAATAGATTAATCCTAAACAGAGTTTCCCGAGCCGGAGCATCACTATATGGGCGTACAAACGACTAAACATCTAAACATCTCAACGCCTAAACAACTCAACGCCTCAACAAATAATGAAAATTGAATAATGATTGCGAATGGTTAAACCTAAACAGAATTGTTGATTGACAACACCGGCTTTTACGCGTTGATCGTGATTGCACCGTGGACAAATTTTGACGGCCATTGAATCAATCGTAAAAGGTTTTGACAAATGCACCTTTGGGGTTTTTCTTGCGAATGAGTCGCACCCAAACGCCGTTGAAAAAGCCCAATCCGTAGCCAATCAACTGAATGAAAGCGGCCGGTATGCTTAACATGCCTACCCCTAGATTCTTATTGGTAATTGTGGCGTGCAAACCGATGATCATTGCGTAGATGATAAGCGGTATGAGAAAGAATAGGTTTACGAAGGAGAGCAGTACGCATCCCAATGTTCCCACCGTAAAAACTGCCGGTAGTATGTGCACCATTTTTAGTGAGCCGGGGTGTAGGAGGTGCAGGTGAATGCGCGCCATTCCACTGTTGAAGACTTGTTTGAAAAACTGCCGAAAATTTGTCCGACGCTTGTGGTATACGTAAGCATCGGGGAAAAGGCGTGTGCTAAACCCTTCTTTAATTAGGCGCAGACTCATATCGATGTCTTCACCGAAACGCATGGGACCAAATCCTTTGGTGCGCTGGAATACAGCCTGCGAATACCCCATGTTAAAACTGCGCGGATAAAATGTATCCAACGATTTTGCTTGTCCGCGTATGCCTCCGGTGGTAAAAAAGGAGGTCATGGCGTAGTTGATGGCTTTTTGCAGCGGCGTGAAGTCCTCGTGAGCCCGATCGGGACCGCCAAACGCGTCGACGGGGTTCTGCTCCAGCTCAATTAGGATGGCGTTTAGATACCCCTCGGGAATGATGCAGTCGGAATCGAGGAAAATGAGGTAATCTCCGTCGGCACGCTCAGCGCCGTAGTTTCTGCTTTGTCCGGGACCGCTATTGGGTTTGACGTAGTAGCGGGTGGGCAGCTTGCCGGAAAAGGCGTCGACAACCTCTCGGGCGTCGTTGTCGGACCCGTCTTCGACCACAATAACTTCGTGTAGTAATTCAGCTTGTGTCAGCAGTGAATCGAGTAATTCTCTGATTTCATCCGGACGGTTGTACAATGGTATGATGAGGGATAAACGCTTCATGGCATTACAACGTCATGATGTTTTCGTTCTTTACATCGCTTTCTACTTTGCCGTCGCGCAAGCGAATGATGCGATGGGCAAATTGTGCGATGTCTTCTTCGTGGGTGACCAAAATGACGGTGTTGCCATTTTGGTGAATTTCGGCAAATAGCCGCATGATGTCTTCCGAGGTTTTGGTGTCGAGATTCCCGGTGGGCTCATCCGCCAAGATGATGGAGGGGGAGTTTACAAGTGCACGAGCCACGGCAACGCGCTGGCGTTGTCCACCAGACAGTTGATTGGGGTGGTGGTCCATGCGGTCGCTTAATCCCACCATGTTCAAAACAGACTCAGCACGCTCGATGCGTTTTTTTTTGGGTATACCGGCGTACACAAGTGGCAAGGCAACGTTGCTTACGGCGGTGGTTCTTGGGAGTAGGTTAAAGGTTTGAAAAACAAACCCAATTTCTTTGTTGCGCACGTCGGCAAGCTCGTTTTCACTCATCTTGCTTACGTCTTTTTCGTTGAGAACATAACGACCCGCTGAGGGAACATCGAGGCACCCCAAAATATTCATCAGCGTAGACTTACCACTACCGGACGGCCCCATCAGCGCAACATACTCATTTTTCTCGATGCGCAAATCCACACCATTGAGCGCGTGAACCGTTTGGGTGCCCAGATGAAAGGTCTTAACGATGCCGCTTAAAGAAATCAAACTCATGGAAGAAATCGATCTACTTCGCGTTGGTAAAACGTCTCTGCGTCAACGATTAGTTCCTGGACTTCACTTTCCAGTAACGCTTTGCCGTCGTCGGGGTCGAGGGCGTCAAACCATGAGACCTCGTCGTTTTCTAAATTGAGCACAAACCGTGGGTATTCGGTGTGAACAATAAATACCGCTTCCGGTAAGTCGGTGTTGTCGGCAAGTAAAAATTTTGGTAGCATAGAATGCGATTTGTTGGCTGTCAAATTTACGCCAAACTTTGCCCATAATAAAAGCTTTTGAGTAAGATTTTCTGCTTTGGTGTCATTGTGGCATAATTTAGATTATGGCAATATAATTGACTATTGTGCAGCGTCATTGAAATAAACAAATCATGTCAGACGAAACAAAAAACGTAAACGCAGACGATCAAGAACAGATCAATAACAATACAGCTGAAGCAGATGCCAACGGTCAAGAATCGGTTGAAGAACCAAACGATCAAACCGATGTTTCTTCCAAAATTGACGAGTTACAGCTGCAAGTGGAGCAACTCAACGATAAGCACATTCGTTTGGTTGCAGAATTTGAAAACTACAAGCGCCGCACATCCAAAGAGCGCGTAGAGTTGTTTTCATCAGCAAATAAAGAGCTGATGTCGGCCTTACTTCCTGTGCTCGACGATTTCGAACGCGCCTTCAAAAATACCGAGGAAACGGATGACACGGCCGAAGTGATTAAGGGCTTTCGACTCATTCACAACAAAATGCTGGAGACCATGAAGCAGAAAGGGTTGAAACCGATGGACGATTGCACCGGAGAACCATTTGATATGGAAGCAATGGAAGCCATCACCAAAATTCCCGCTCCGAATAAATCGTTAAAAGGGAAGGTCGTTGACCAAATAGAGCGTGGCTACATGCTCGGTGACAAGGTCGTTCGCTATGCACGTGTGGTTGTAGGCGAATAAAATTAAAATACATACTGCCCAAAGCGGCAATGAAGATTCAACATAATGGCGAAACAAGATTATTACGATGTTTTAGGGATTTCAAAAAACGCATCTGCGGATGAAATCAAAAAGGCATACCGCAAGATGGCGGTGAAGTATCACCCCGATAAAAACCCCAACGACAGTACTGCCGAGGAAAAATTCAAACTCGCTGCTGAGGCCTATGAAGTACTTAGTAACCCGGAAAAACGCCAGCGTTACGACCAATTTGGTCACGATGGCGTAAAAGGCAACGGCGGTTTTGGCGGTGGCGGCGGTATGAATATGGATGACATATTCAGCCAGTTTGGCGACATTTTCGGAGGTGCCTTTGGTGGCGGCTTTGGCGGTGGCGGCGGCCGACGCCGTCAACCGACCTATCGCGGTAGCAATCTCCGGGTAAAGGTGAAACTCAACCTCGAAGAAATTGCGGGCGGTGTAGAAAAGAAAATCAAGATCAAACGCTCCAAAATGGCGCCCGGTGTGACCTATAAAACCTGCACCACGTGTAGCGGAACCGGACAGGTAACCCGCGTTGCCAACACCATTCTCGGACAAATGCAGACGGCGTCAACCTGTCCATCGTGTCAGGGTATAGGTAAAGTCATTGACAAAAAACCCGACAATGCCGGTCCCGACGGAACGATTAAAACCGAAGAAATGGTAACCATCCAAATACCGGCCGGTGCTGTAGACGGTATGCAACTCAAAATGTCGGGTAAGGGCAATGAGGCTCCCATGAACGGCATCAACGGTGATTTAATCATTCTCATCGAAGAAGTTGAACACGAATTTTTAAAGCGCGAGGGGAACAACATCCATTACGATTTGCGCATTTCATTCCCTCAAGCCGTTTTAGGTGGAGCCGTAGAAGTTCCACATTTCAATGGGAAAATGCGCATCAAGCTAGACCCCGGTGTTCAGTCCGGACGAATCCTGCGCTTGCGCAATAAAGGCATCAAAAGCATCGAAGGCTACGGAACAGGCGACATGCTGATTCACGTCAACGTGTGGACACCCAAAAAAGTGTCGTCAGACCAAAAGAAAATGTTGGAAAAATGGATGGACGATGCCAATTTCCAGCCCAACCCGGATAAAGGTGACAAAAGCTTCTTCGACAAAGTAAAAGAAATGTTTTCATCGTAGGGGTAAGCCTTGTGCTTACCCTTGCTATTATCATACGTAAGGGGTAGGCCTTGTGCTTACCCCTGTGCTTCCCCCTCTGGTTTTAATACAACCGTATTAAATCAAACATTTCCAACACGGAAAACACCAAGGCCACGATGAGTACGCGTTTTGTCCAGATAAACGCTTTGGGGTGATATAAAATGTAGCGCGCGCCAATGTAGGCGCCCAATACCTGACCAACGGCTACGGTAATTCCTGCTTTCCAATCAATGGTGGATGAGAAGGCAAATACGAAAAAAGGAGCCGTGGCCAGTACCAGTCCCATGATGAGCTTGATGATGTTAGCGTCTTTTAACGCGTAGCGTGATATCAATACCAAAATGGCCAGCATCAGAATGCCAACACCCATTTGAATAAACCCGGTGTACACGCCCACGAAGAAAAACATCAGATAGCCCAATTTACTGCGCTTTGGGCGGTTGGGGTCGGTGGAAATGTTCCATCGTTTGGGGTTGAGTAACAGCGAACCCAACAGCAGAATCATCAACACACCTATGATGCGCTTAAGCAGCACTTCATCGATGTCTACCGCCAAAAATGCGCCCACGATGCTACCCAAAATGGAGGGGATGAATACCCAGCGCGCCTCACCGAGAAGCATACGCGTGCGCTTTGTTTGCCTTAGACTAACAACCGAGGTAATGGTTTGTAGAAACGCCCCAACCCGATTGGTGCCGTTGGCCAACGTAGGGGGAAGCCCTAAAAATATGAGCGCACTTAGGGTTAACGCAGAACCATTTCCGGCGATGGTGTTGATGATGCCGGCGCCAAAGCCACACACCACGAGAATGATGATTTCCAATGTTCCCAGTTCAATTTCTTGCATTGTGCGCGATTAGTTCATTGCCATCGGTAAATAGGGCGTTATCGTTTGACGGTTGCATTGACTTCTAGTGAAATGCTTTTTCCCAGCTTGTCCTCCAGAGCGTTTTTTATATCATCAATTTCGGACGTGCTGAGGTTGTGA
>SKIJ01000151.1 GCA_007116495.1 Cryomorphaceae bacterium
GAAAAATATCGTTAGAGCATCTGACTGTTAATCAGAGCCCCGATAGCTATCGGGGTTGGTTCGAGCCCAAGAGGAGGAGCAAAAGCCGAAGAGCAGTCTTCGGCTTTTTTTTATCTAACCTTTGCCTTTAGAGCTTTATAGATTTCAAAGAAATCCTCTGATTCATTTGCAACCTCCACTCTTCTCCAGAAATAATTATAATCGCTTACCAATAGTTTTTGCTTTTCAAGCAGACAATTTAACGCATGCTTAAAACCTTCTTCCAAGTCATTTCTGCTGGAAATGTAAGTATTAAAATTAATCAGCCTCAATCCACTTTCAAACTCATGTATATTCTGAAAGAGTCTTTTCAAATTATTTTTAATCTCCTTTCGTTCTTTTAAGCTATAAGCAATCGAAACTGCTAAGAAGTTTTCAATTTTGACTCCCTTCTGATAAATAATCATTGAATCATCCATGTTTACTTGTTTTTAAAGTTATTTGCCAAAGGAAACAAATCCACCCCAAACCGAAAAGGACAGTTTTTTTAAAACTATCATTGAGACACTTAAAACGCTTATATTTTCATTCCTATATTTACGCTTTCCAAATTTTCAAAGTTGTTTTTACATGTTTATTTGAATTAATAACATGAAAAACAACTAACAAATATAATATATGGCCTTTCAGAATATCCTCGACAAATACCGGAATATATCTTTTTCTCAACGAGATAAGGGCAATCGTTTTGAACGGTTGATGAAAGCATACCTCCTAACAGATCCAAAGTATGCCGCTATATTTAAAGAGGTATGGATGTGGAATGAATTTCCAGGAAAACTAAACCTAGGTGGTGGCGACACAGGGATTGACTTGGTAGCCTTGACACACGAAGGCGATTATTGGGCCATTCAGTGTAAATGCTTTCAAGAAAATTCTTCGATTGATAAGCCTGCTGTTGATAGCTTCCTCTCAACTTCCAGTAGGGAATTCAAAAATGAGCAAATGCAAACGACACGTTTTGCACAACGACTTTGGATTTCTACCACCAACAAATGGGGCGGCAATGCAGAACAAGCCATCCGAAACCAAAATCCTCCCGTTACCCGAATCAACTTATTTGACCTTGTTGAATCACCCGTTGATTGGGGCAAACTCGAAAGTGGCGTACACGGTGAAGCTGCCAGAACCCCTAAAAAGACCCTTCGGCCACATCAAAAAGAAGCGCTTGACAAAACCCACGAACACTTTAAAACGCATGACCGTGGCAAGCTTATCATGGCTTGCGGAACGGGAAAAACTTTCAATGCGCTGCGTATTGCCGAAAACGAAACAGACGGTAAAGGTTTAATTCTTTTCCTAGTTCCTTCTATCGCCCTACTTGGCCAATCCTTGCGTGAATGGAGTGCAGATGCCAACGAGGCTATTAATGCCATTGCCATTTGCTCTGACCCAGACATCACCAAACAGAAAAGAAAAAATGAGGATTCCGATTCGTTCAGCATTGTGGATTTGGCTTTCCCTGCATCAACGGATTCAAATTATATCCTCAATCAATTTGAGCAAATCAAAAAATCGGGGAAAGCCGGCATGACGGTAGTTTTCTCGACCTATCAATCGATTGAAGTGATTGCAAGAGCACAAAAAGTATTGCTCAAAAACGGCTTTCCTGAATTTGACCTGATTATTTGTGATGAAGCCCACCGGACCACTGGCGTTTCATTGGCAGGTGAAGATGAGTCAGCTTTTACGAAAGTGCATGATGCGGATTTCATTAAATCCAAAAAGCGGTTGTACATGACTGCCACCCCCCGGCTGTATGATGACAACACCAAAAGCAAAGCAGCCCAAGCGGAAGCCATTCTTTGCTCCATGGATGACCTTGCTTTGTATGGCGAAGAAATGTATCGCATTGGTTTCGGGGAAGCGGTTGAACGGGATTTGCTGACCGATTACAAAGTACTCATTCTCACCTTGAACGACAAGGATGTCCCCCCAGCCGTACAACGCATGATTGCCGATAAGGAAACGGAAATTACCACGGATGATGCTTCTAAGCTCATTGGCTGCATCAATGCTTTAAGTAAACAGTTTTTGGGAGATGACGGCAGCACCAAAGAAGCCGACCCATTGCCCATGAAAAGGGCAGTGGCGTTTTGTGCCAATATTGCCACTTCCAAAAAAATTACCGCCGCATACAACACCGCTACAGATGCTTATTTAAGTTCACTACCTTCCGAGAAAAAAGAGCAAATGGTCAGTGTGGCTTCCAAGCACATGGACGGCACGATGGCAGCACCGGAGCGCGACCAAATGCTTTCTTGGCTCAAAGAAGAAACCGAAGACAATGAATGCCGCATCATTACCAATGTAAGGGTGCTCAGCGAAGGTGTGGACGTGCCTTCTTTGGATTCTGTGTTGTTCCTTTCTGCTCGAAATTCTCAGGTGGACGTGGTGCAATCCGTTGGGCGTGTGATGCGCAGATCACCCGGCAAAAAATACGGTTACATTGTCATTCCTGTAGTAGTTCCGGCTGATGTAGAAGCCGACAAAGCGCTTGATGACAACGAACGCTACAAGGTAGTGTGGACAGTTCTCAATGCCCTTCGTGCACATGACGACCGCTTTAACGCCACCGTCAATAAAATTGAGCTCAACCGCAAAAAACCCAATAACATTTTGGTGGGCAGACCCGAGTATTCATTTGATGGTAACGGCAATCCTTTTCAAGTAAATGAAGACAGGGAAACCTACGAAACAAAGAAGGACATTAACCGACAAATGGTCCTGCAATTTGAGCAGTTACAGTCGGTGGTATTCGCACGAATGGTTAAAAAGGTGGGCGACCGCAGGTATTGGGAACAATGGGCGAAAGATGTGGCTCAGATTGCTGACCGTCAGATTGAACGCATCAAACATCTCATTGAAACCAAAACTGACCAACGTAAAGCTTTTGATAATTTCTTGGCTGGATTGCAGAAAAATATCAATCCAAGCATTACCGAATCACAGGCCATTGATATGCTTGCCCAGCACATCATTACCAAACCGATTTTTGAAGCCCTTTTTGAAGGTTATTCGTTTGTAAAAAGTAATGCCGTTTCTACTGCCATGCAAGGCATGTTGAATGCTTTGGAAGGTAAATCGGTAGCCGAAGAATCCGAAACCCTGCAAAAATTCTACGAATCGGTGCGCAAACGCGCCCAAGGCATTGATAACGCTGAAGGCAAACAACGCATCATCATTGAATTGTATGACAAGTTTTTTAAAACTGCATTTCCCAGAATGGTCGAGCAGTTGGGCATTGTCTATACGCCTGTGGAAGTGGTCGATTTCATTATACATTCGGTAAATGATGTCCTTCAACAAGAATTTGGACGCAGCATTTCAGATGAAAATATTCACATTCTCGATCCCTTCACCGGAACGGGAACCTTCATTACCCGATTGCTACAAAGTGGCTTGATTGATCCCAAAGATGTAGAGCGAAAGTTCAAGCACGAGCTGCACGCCAACGAAATTGTGTTATTGGCGTATTACATTGCTGCGGTGAATATAGAGAATGCGTATCACGACGTGGTTTCTTCCTCACCCCCGGCCCCTCTCCGAAGCGGAGAGGGGGGAGTGCGAACTGTGGAAGTGAATTTACCGCCTTCGCTTTTAGAAAATGCCCGGACACTGCGGAAGAACCAAACAGACGCGGAAGAACTGATGTGGCAGCTTTTGAGAAACAGGCAACTCAATAATTTAAAATTTAGACGTCAGCATCCCTTAAAGGCTAATTACATTCTCGACTTTTACTGCGCAGAAAAAAAGCTCGGCATTGAGATAGACGGCGGATACCACAACAGCAAAGAACAGCAGGAATACGACAAACACAGAACAGAAGACATCAGCGCCTACGGCATAAAAATCATTCGATTCACCAACGAAGACGTCTTACTAAGACCCAACGAAGTATTAAAGGAAATTGCTTCCGAGGCGACTCTCCCCCTCTCCTCAGAGGAGAGGGGGGCGGGGGGTGAGGACTACACCCCCTTCGAAGGCATCGTCCTCACCGACACATTCCAACTCGGCGAAACCGACGCCAGCGAAAAACTCTTTTCCGAGATGTTCCCCCAAAACTCGGCACGGGTAGAGCGACAAAAGAACGCCCCTTTGCGGGTGATTATGGGAAATCCGCCTTATTCCGTAGGGCAGAAATCAGCAAACGACAATGCTCAGAATCAGAAATACGAGAAGTTGGACGGTCGAATTGCAAACACCTATGCAAAGCTCACGGATGCAACCAATAAAAACTCACTTTATGATTCTTATATCAAAGCCTTCCGCTGGAGTACTGACCGCCTAGACCCAGTAAACGGTGGCATAATCGCCTTTGTGAGTAATGGCGCTTGGTTAGACGGAAACAGTGCAGATGGATTCCGTAAATCATTGGAAAAAGAATTTTCAAGTATTTGGATTTTTAATCTTCGGGGCAACCAACGCACCAGTGGCGAGCTAAGCCGCAAAGAAGGCGGAAAAATATTTGGATCGGGTTCCCGAACACCTATTTCCATTACCCTTTTGGTGAAAAACCCAAAAGCGACAAACAAAAAAGCCACCATTCATTACCATGACATTGGCGACTACCTAAGTCAAGAGCAAAAGTTGGGGATAGTAAAGAAATTCAAGTCGGTTGCCAATGCAGAAATGAAATGGAGGACTTTGAAACCAAATGAGCATGGAGATTGGTTGAACAAAAGGAATGAGGTGTTTGAGACATTTATTCCGATTCATCCAACAAAGAAATTTGATGTAAAAAGCAAGGCATATTTTATTGTCAACAGCAGGGGAGTTGAAACAGGCAGAGATGTTTGGGTATATGCTTCGGACATAAAATCGTTGAAAAATACAATAAAAAATACTTTAGATTTTTACAACGATCAGAGGGAACTATTTAATAAGGTCAATTCATCAAAAGCAGCAGATGTAATTGACAATGAACCTACCAAAATTAGCTGGACGAGCAGCTTAATTTCGGGCATAGAAAGAAACCTTCTAGGTGAATATAACCATAATGCTGACCGAATCGGATTTTACAGACCTTTTTTTAAGCAATTCATATACTATGATAAGCAGTTGGTACATAGAATGGGTCAACACGATGTTTTCTTCCCCGCCGCCAGCTTTGAAAACCAGGTAATTTGTGTTTCAGGTGTAGGAGTTACAAAGGATTTCTCAACAATTATTTCTGACACTCTTCCGGATTTAGAGCTTATTGGAAAATCACAATGCTTTCCCCTCTACTACTACGAAGAACGTCAAAAAAACAGCCCTGGCCTTTTTGATGAGGTAGGTGATAGTGAATACATTCGCAGAGATGGGGTTTCGGATTTTATTTTGGAAAGAGCCAAAAAGGTCTATGGCAATCCTTCGACAGGCCCAGGAGCCATAGGCAAAGAAGATATTTTCTATTACGTCTATGGCATTTTACACAGTCCGGATTACCGCACGGCCTTTGCAAACGATTTAAAGAAAATGCTGCCCCGCATTCCCTTGGTGGAAGATGTTCGGGATTTTTGGAAGTTCAGCAAAGCAGGTCGGGCATTGGCAGAATTGCATATCAAATATGAGGAGGTGCCTCCTTATGAAGGTGTGGAAGTTAGCGGTGCTTCGACAGGCTCAGCAACCGCAGGCAATTTCAAAGTGCAAAAAATGCGTTTCCCGAAAAAAGGGCAACAAGACACCATCATTTACAATAGCAAGATAGTGGTTTCCAACATTCCTGCAAAAGCATACCAATATGTAGTCAACGGCAAATCCGCCATTGAATGGATCATGGAACGCTACCAAGTTAAAACCGACAAGAAAAGCGGCATTAAAAACGACCCCAACGATTGGGCAGATGAAGTTGGTAATCCGAGGTATATTTTGGATTTGTTATTGAGCGTAATAAATGTGAGTGTACA
>SKIJ01000064.1 GCA_007116495.1 Cryomorphaceae bacterium
GGACCATAGAGAATTTGTCCGCTTCCTTTGATGACCTCCACCCCATCCATACGATCGATGGAAGGTGAGTAATACATTTCCGGTTCTCCGTAAGGATTCAGTGCTATGGGCACCCCATCCTCTAAAATTAGTACATTTCTCGAGCGATCGGGATCAAGTCCTCTTACGCCTATATTTAATCGCAACCCTACCCCATCTTCATCTACCGGATTGATACCGGGTGTTCTGCGCAGCGCTTCGTTAGCACTTAACGGCTGCAAACGATCTAATTCCTCTTTATTTGTAATGCGCACCGTTCCCGGAACATTGCGAAACAGGTGATCTCTTTCGGTAATCACCGTTGACTGCGAAAGCATAAACTCATCTTCCAACAGCAATAGCTTTCCTAAGTCCAAATCTTCATTTACATCAACTTCCACTTTAATAGTAGTAAAGCCAAGATAGCGGACCTCCATTGTGTAGGTACCCTCAACAACTCTGGACAGTTTAAAAGACCCGCTCGCATTCGACAATGCAGTGTGGTTACTCCGCAATAGTTGAACGGTTGCCCCGGCCAATGGCTGATCATCTTTATCGAACACATAACCGGTAACGTTGTAGCGATTGCGGTCTTCATCGGTGGAATGAGCATTATTACTCCAAGATACGAAAGGCACAAATAACCAAAAGGCAAAGAGAACGGAGGGTTTCATTTATTTAGACTGCTTTAAAATAACGCCGCAAAAGTATTGTCAAGAACGATTCTAAACAAGTTATTTTTAAATATTCTAAATAATATTTTTACCGAGAGGCTAAACGAGTATAAGTGTGGTTTTATGTATCAAGGCGTCATCTTTTTTCTTTAATCCACACCTCGAAGGTTACGTGCATTTGCAGATTAAAAAGAGCCAACCCATTGGGTTTAAAATAATCCCGTTTAGGAAGATTTTTTTTTGTATTTTTGCCAGCTAATTGTAATACATAACAAACATCAAATTGATTTTAGAATGTATCTAACTCCAGAAACCAAAGAGAAGATCTTTGCAGAGCACGGAAAAGGCAAAACCGACACCGGCTCACCAGAAGGACAAATCGCCCTTTTTACGTACCGCATTAGCCACCTTACCGAACACTTGAAGAAGAATCGGAAAGATTTCAACACGGAACGTTCATTGGTTCTATTAGTAGGTAAGCGTCGCAAATTGCTAAACTACCTCAAGAACAAAGACATTGAGCGCTATCGTGCCATCATTGCTAAGTTGGGCTTGCGTAAATAAGCCGATGCACCATTGGAAAAAGGCAACCCATAGCGTTGCCTTTTCCCTTTTTTTCTATCCATTTACACTTTACAGATCGTATGATTCCAAAACCCGTTACACAAGACATCAAACTAGCAGATGGTCGCGTTATTTCAATAGAAACAGGCAAATATGCCAAGCAAGCTGACGGTTCCGTGTTGGTACGCATGGGCAACTGTGTTCTCCTTGCAGCAGCCGTTTCCAGCAAAACCGCCAACGAAGGCATTGACTTTTTACCCCTCACTGTAGAATACCGTGAAAAATACGCCGCCGGAGGCAGAATGCCAGGTGGGTTTATCAAGCGTGAAGGACGCCCCAGCGACGAGGAAATTTTGGTCATGCGCTTAGTAGACCGCATCCTCCGCCCCATGTTTCCGAAGGATTATCACGCGGAAACGCAAATCATTGTATATTTAATGTCGCACGACCCCGAGGTTAAGCCCGATGCCTTGGCTGCCTTAGCTGCATCTGCTGCTCTATCGGTTTCCGACATTCCTTTCCACGGCCCCATTTCGGAGGTACGTGTTGCGCGCCACAACGGTTCATTAATCATCAATCCTACACCATCACAACTCTTGGAAAGCGATATCGACCTAATGGTTGGTGGTTCGTTCGACAGCGTTGCTATGGTAGAAGGCGAAATGAACGAGGTAAGCGAAGCCGAAATGTTGGAGGCCATAAAGTTTGGCCACGATGAAATCAAGCGTCAGTGTGAAGCGCAAACCAAATTGCGCGAAGCGAAAAACGTCAGCGATATCCGCGAATACAGTCACGAAGTACACGACGAAGACTTACGCAAATTGGTAGCCGAAAAGACCTACGACGATGTGTACAACATCGCAAAGTCCGGTAAATCAAAACAAGAACGCGGCGAAGGATTCAAAGAAATCATCGAAGCATTTATTGAAAACCACATTCCCGAAGACGAGCGCGAAGAGAAAGAAGGCCTAGCCAAGCGTTACTTCCACGACGTAGAATACGACGCTGTTCGCGCGCTCATCCTCAACGAAAAAACACGTCTTGACGGCCGAAAGCCCGAAGACATTCGCCCCATCTGGTGTGAGGTGGATATTTTACCCGCTACGCACGGTTCGGCCGTATTTACACGCGGAGAAACACAATCGCTTACTACGGCAACATTGGGGACTAAGCTCGACGAAAACCGCATCGATAACGTCACAAACGTTGGTTCCGAACGGTTTTACTTGCATTATAATTTTCCTCCCTTTTCTACCGGTGAAGCGCGCCCCATTCGCGGAACCAGTCGCAGGGAAGTTGGTCACGGTAACCTCGCGCAACGCGGCTTAAAACCTGTTGTACCTGCCAGTAGTCCTCACGTCATCCGCATCGTTTCCGAAATTCTCGAATCCAATGGCAGCTCATCTATGGCAACCGTTTGTGCGGGAACATTGGCGATGATGGATGCAGGGATCAAAATTAAGAAACCAGTTTCCGGTATCGCGATGGGTCTTATTACCGACCCGGAAAGTGGCAATTATGCCGTTTTATCCGATATCCTTGGCGATGAAGATCACCTAGGCGATATGGACTTTAAAGTAACCGGTACCAAAGACGGTATCACGGCGTGTCAGATGGACATTAAAATTCGTGGATTATCCTACGAAATCATGGAAAAGGCACTCAACCAAGCCCTCGAAGGAAGACTTCACATCCTTGGTGAGATGCTCAAAACCATCGACGCACCACGTCCTGATGTTAAGCCTCATGCACCTAAGTTGATCAACATGGAGATTCCTAAAGACTACATTGGCGCAATCATAGGCCCCGGAGGGAAAACCATACAGCAACTTCAAGCAGATACCGGCACCACCATTACCGTTGAAGAAGTTGGTAACAAAGGTGTGATTGAAATTTCCGGAACCGATGGCGAAGGAATCGAGCGTGCTAAGAACTTCATCAATGATTTGGCGTTTACTCCTGAAGAAGGAAAAACGTATAAAGGCACGGTAAAAAGCATTCAGCCTTACGGCGCGTTTGTTGAGATAGCACGCGGTACCGACGGATTGTTGCACATCAGCGAGATTGAACACCGACGCTTGGAACGCGTAGAAGACGTACTCAAGGAAGGTGATAAAATTGATGTGAAGCTCATCAAAATCGACGATCGCGGAAAGCTCAAGTTATCTCGTAAAGCCTTAATTGAGAAGAAGTAATTTTCTCACTGTTTGGTCGTTTAAAATGTTATTCACCCTTTAAAACTATTGAACTGTGGCAATGCGTCAGTTAAAAATCACGAAGCAGGTTACCAACCGGGAAACCGCTTCGTTGGATAAATATTTACAAGAAATTGGAAAAGTAGACCTGATTACTGCTGAAGAAGAAGTTGAATTGGCTCAACGCATCAAGGCCGGCGACCAAGTTGCCCTTGAAAAGCTGACCAAAGCCAACCTTCGCTTCGTAGTTTCAGTTGCTAAGCAATACCAAAACCAAGGACTTACCCTCCCCGACCTCATCAACGAGGGCAATCTCGGGCTTATAAAAGCTGCTCAGCGTTTCGATGAAACGCGTGGTTTTAAGTTCATCTCTTACGCTGTTTGGTGGATTCGTCAATCCATTCTGCAAGCATTGGCCGAACAAAGTAGAATTGTTAGACTGCCGCTGAATAAAATTGGCGCCATCAACAAAATCAATAAAGCCTATGCTGCCCTCGAACAAGAGCACCAGCGCCAGCCATCATCGGAAGAGATTGCTGGTCAATTGGAAATGAACGAAGGCGACGTAAAAGAGTCGATGCGCAACAGCGGTAGACACGTATCAATGGATGCGCCCTTGGTAGAAGGTGAAGACAGCAACTTGTACGATGTATTGTCGTACGGGGAAAGTCCTAATCCCGACAAAGACCTCCTAAACGAGTCTCTACGCATCGAAATTGAACGTTCTCTAGCAACGCTTACGCCGCGCGAGGGCGATGTGATTCGCTTGTATTTCGGACTCGGTGGACAACACCCGTTAACCTTGGAAGAGATTGGCGAAAAATTTGACCTTACGCGCGAACGCGTCCGCCAAATTAAAGAAAAAGCCATACGCCGTATGAAACACACATCGCGGAGTAAAATTCTCAAAACTTACCTCGGGTAATACGTTATCAAAGATTGTGTTGAAAGCCGCGCTGATTAGTGCGGCTTTTTTTATTACCTTTACTGTCAATTATTCAAACTAAAAAAAATGCGCATTTTATTCGTTTTCTTGCTGAGCATTATAGGACATATTTCGTATTCCGCTTCGGGTTGCTGTACGGTTAAAACCCAAGTAATAGAAGAGATGCCCAACGATTCAAAAAATGCCTTTACGGTTCACATTCCGCGAGCCAATTACAAAATGGCCACAAAAAAAATGCGCAGCCAATTGCGTTCTCTTTCAGGTTCTAAACCGCAACGAAAAGATGCGTTTTGGGTAACCAATCGGTTTTGGTGGAGCGACCCCATGAACGATACCGTTCGCATCTATGTTTTAGTGCTCCCCGAAGATGATGGCACGGTCATCCACGCTGCAATGGCAACCGATACCGGATGGGTAGATCCCGGAACGGGTTCGCTGGCATCATACTTTGCAGAAGAACTAAAAGGGATGTCTGAAAAAATATACGAATACGTTCTCAAAGATAAACTAAAAGACCTCAAGTCGGAACGTAGAAGCGAAGAATCAGACCTCAAAAAAATCAACAAAAAAATTAAAAAACTACGCAAAAAAATAGTTTCCAAAGAAAATGACATAAGTTCATTACAGAACGACATAAGCATGTTGACCAATGAGCAAGATAAACTGATTAACGAAATAGCTATTGAACGCACAAAAATGCTCGACAATAAAGGCGTTGACAAAGACGCATACAAGGCGGCCAAAAAAAGTAAAAAGAAGCTGAAGAAAGCGTTGAAGAAATTGAAGAAAAAAGAAGAGAAAGACCGCAAGCGTATTTTAGACTACCGCGACGACATTCGCAAGTATGAAGAAGAAATCTCTGTACACCGAGGCACGCGAGAACACCACAAAAACCGCATTCAAGACTTACAACAAAGGCGCCGAAGCCTTAAAAGGCAAATGCGTTCATGATGTCATTGGAAAATGGCTTTAATCGTTAATCATTAGACGTCAAGACATCTAAGAATGTCATCAGTTCCAACCGTTCTTGGAGGTAGGTGTCGCCTGAAGAGTCTAAGTCATTCATTGTTTTCTTTACCTCGCTAACAACCATTTTCGGCTGGGACGCATAGCGCTGTGCCCAATCGCACATCTGCTTCATCGGCGTGTCTGCCCACCCTATATTTCCCTCACAGGGATTGGTAGGCAACGCTACGGAAGATTGACGCTTTTCACGGAGTTGCTCACTTGCCGCTAAAGACTGTGCGTACGTTCCTTCATTGCGGATTTGCTCCCACCCTTTCTCTACGCGCTCAGATGCAAAAGCAGGAATGGTTAACGATGCCTCAAACGCCATTTCGCGTATCACCTCGATGGGGTCGTCGATGCCAAATGCGGCAGCGGTTGCGCAGGTGTAAGGCGACGACGACTGTAGGAGTGAACGCATGGCCCAATAGCGAGACAAAGCATCTCCACGCATTTGCAATAGCGCAAACGCCTGCCCGTCGCTGAGACTAAACTCAACCGGACTGTTGGGCATTAGGGGAACGTAC
>SKIJ01000136.1 GCA_007116495.1 Cryomorphaceae bacterium
CCCTTAAATTTTGCCTTAGATGATGTCAACGCAAAGTTTCGCATACCCATTAATGAACGTTCTGTACTGGGCGTTAAGATCAGTGCCTACAACGAGCAGTCCAATGCAACGTATTTAGGTATGACACAGCGTATGTTTGACATGGGGGGAGATGATTACCGCGTGTTGGCACCTAACGATCACTTGTCGGTAACCCGATTTGCCGGCTCGGTCAACCACCGTTACAATGCCAGTAATAACGTAATCATTCACAGCACGTTTTTTGCCAACCAAACCACCCGCGATTGGCGCAGACAGGATTTTGCCTACAATCAACACGACGAAAATGGCAACATTGCTCCGGAGAATTATACCCAACGCTGGGGTGATACCTCTGTGGCCGGAGGCGCCATTTACATGTTTGATCGTACGGGTAACCGAAACCGAACGTTTCAAGTGGCCGGATGGGAGCAGAAACTGCAATGGAAGTACAATACCGGCGATTTGGTGAGTCACGACTTACAAGTGGGATACCGCTATATGTTTGAGCGTGCCTTTGAGCAGCGAATCAATGGTTCATCTGCAGTGGCTAAGTCGGGCGATTTGGTCAACGATGAAATTCGCACGGGGCATGCGTTCAGTGCGTACATCTTGGATAGAGTGAAAATTGGGGATAAGCTGGAGCTGTCACCGGGTGTACGCATTGAAAATTACACATTCGAGAGGGAAGTGCTTCGCCAACAGTCGGTAGATACACTTATAACGGCCAACAACGACATTTTTGCCATTATCCCCGGGGTTGGTGCCAGCTATAGTCTGCTCGATGAGCTGAATGTTTACGGTGGCGTTCACCGTGGTTATGCGCCGCCAAGGGTTAAAGATGCGTTGGATTTTACCTTTGAAAATCCGGTATTGGAACTCGATGCAGAGTTGAGCTGGAATTATGAGTTTGGCGTACGTACGCAATTGACCCGCGGACTTCGCGCTGATGCGGCTTTGTTTCTCCTTGATTTTGCCAACCAAATCATTCCTGCGTCTGAGTCGGCCGGCGATGCCTTTGGTGTGGTCAACGCCGGGGCAACCGTCAATCGCGGTATAGAGGCTTCTGTGAATCTCAATACCAGAGATGCGTTTAAGACCAATTGGTTGATGTTGTTGGATGGACAAATGACATATTTGCACGCTGTGTTTAACAACGACCGCATGGTCAACGGAGAAAGTGTGCGAGGCAACCGCTTGCCGTATGCGCCGGAGTGGATATTGTCGGCAGCAGCTACAGTTGAAGCGCCTTTTGGAACCGGCTTAAGATTGACATACAGTTACATGGGTGAGCAGTTTACCGACGAAGCAAATACGGTTGCGCCAACCGCTAACGGACGGTTTGGGCTGATGGAAGCCATTCAGTTGATTGACTTGACTGTTTACCACCACATTCCAAAATGGAACACCAGGTTTAATGTGGCCATCAAAAACATCACCGATGAGCGAAACATCGCTACCCGCCGACCACGAGGTATCACGATGGGCTTGCCGAGAATGATAACGGCCGGTTTTGATATACAATTTTAATTTCAGTCATCATGAATCAGTCCCTTTCTCTTCCGCAACGCATCATACTTCTTTGGTTGGTCATAACCTTGGGGATGCTGTTTCACCAGTTTTTTAGTCTGCACAACCTGCGCTTTGGTGCAGACGTTATTAAAAGCGGCTACGATGCTGTACCGGTTATAGAGCAAGTAAAACGTCTCACGTTATACGTACTTCCCTTGATGTATGTTGCCATTAATGTGTTTTGGCAAAACAAGACAGTGGCTGTACTCAACGTGATTGCCGCGCCCTTTTACTTGGTTTTTCATACGTGGCACGTCATCCACGAATGGGGTAGTATGACAGACCCGGTTCAGTGGGTGTTACTCACATTTATGATTGTATGGTCGCTTATGCTATTGGTGACAGCTGTGCGTTTTTTGCGTACGTTTTTACTTAGACAAACGTAAAACTAAACGCGTATTGAGGTGATTTCAATGAATTACTACTCCACATCATATTTCTTGAAAATAGCAATTAAGTCTGCGATATTGCTTACATTGAGTTTGAAAAACATGCGTTGTTTGTAAGTGGATATGGTAGACGCCTTTAGTCCAAGCTCTTGGGTAATGTCTAAGTTGCCTTTGCCTTTTGCAAGTAATCTGCCAATTTCCAGTTCACGTTCAGAGAGGCTTTTAATGGGATTTGTGCTTTTGCCCGGTCTGCGTTCTTTTAGTTTTTGAGCAAATGCTTTACTGATGAATGTTTTGTTGGTCAGTGTTGTTTGAATGGCTGTTTCGATATCATCTTCAGAGCTCAGCTTGTTGACATACCCCAGGGCGCCTAATTGCAAGAAGGCTTCCGCGTATACATCTTCTTCATAGCTGGTGAATACAAGAATTTTACAATGTGGTTGTCGAACCAAAATATCACTTATCATTTTACTGCTGTTGCCCCCGGGTAGGTTGATGTCCAAGATAATTAACTCTGGTTCTTCATTGTCGCAAATCTTTAGAACCTCGTCAAATGTTGATGACTCGATGATGTTATTGTTGATGTTCAGTCGATTGAGGAGCATAACAACGCCCCTTCGAACAATACTGTGGTCATCCGCAATGATAATACGTTTTGTGCTGCTCATTTTTACCTAATTGAATAAGCTAATAAAATTAGTGTAAAAAATGCTACAGCACAACATTTTTTGTTAATAAAATGATACAGCTCCAAGACAAATTCATTTTTGGTTGTTTTTTAATGAGTACTAATGAGTTTTGTGTTTGGTTGTATTTGTCAGTAATATTCTAGCATATAATTTCTAATTGAAAATGATATCAATTTTCAATCAGATGTAAAACGATAAAAATATGCGACTTTTTATTGTTTCTATCATTATGGTATTGTGCGGTATAAGTTTTTGTTTTGCGCAAACAACTACCTCATCGCAGATCATAGCATGGGGCAGAGCAGGCGCCACAGATATCGAAGAGGTAGAAAATGGATGTATGGCCAATCTGCAACATAATTTCATTGACGGAATTGGCCCTTCTTGAATGAGCGATACACAAAATAATTTGAGATTGTCAATAAGTATCAACAAACAATGCTAATAAAGGGTTGGATAGAAATTAAATTTTTTAAGTGTATGTATAAATATATAGGGGGTGGTGTTATTATAAAGTTATTTTATTCGGTGTTTTTTTAAAAAAACAGGGGGTGTTGTTGAAAAATATTCATTTTTTTTAATGGCTGTTCTGTTTGCGTATTTACTTTTGCAAAAAAAATAACGCCATGCCTAAAATTCGTTTTGCCGCCTTACAGGAAAGTTTCAACAGAAAACCTGTTACACTCAACTTTTCCGATGAACGTGTTTCTCAGTTTTTTGGAAGCCACGTTTTTAACGAGCACACCATGCGTGAAAGCCTCACCCCTGAAGCTTATTCTTCTGTCAAGGAAGCCATGGAGAAAGGTAGTAAAATTACCCGTGACGTTGCCGATCAGGTGGCGTCAGTCATGAAAACTTGGGCGACCAAGCACGGAGCTACGCATTATACGCACTGGTTTCAACCTTTGACCGGCGCCACAGCAGAAAAGCACGATGCCTTTTTTGAACCTACGGAAAACGGACAGGCCATAGAACGATTTGACGGTAGTTTACTGGTTCAACAAGAACCGGACGCCTCTTCTTTCCCTAGCGGAGGTATTAGAAATACATTTGAAGCCCGCGGTTATACTGCTTGGGATCCTACGTCTCCTGCTTTTGTTATGGGAACAACGCTTTGTATTCCTACGGTATTTGTAGCCTATACCGGCGAGGCATTGGATTATAAAACACCTTTGTTGCGCGCTTTACAGTCTATCGACAAAGCAGCCACCGATGTGTGCCGTTATTTCGACAAAAACGTCAATCGCGTAACGGCTACTTTGGGATGGGAACAAGAATACTTCCTTGTGGATAAAGCACTTTTTAATGCACGTCCCGACTTGGTATTGACCGGTCGTTCGCTTTTGGGGCACGCACCGGCAAAAGGACAGCAGTTGGAAGACCATTACTTTGGATCTATCCCTGAGCGCGTCATCACTTTTATGCGTGAGTTGGAGTACGAATGTTACCGCTTGGGTATTCCGGTAAAAACCCGTCACAACGAGGTGGCACCTTCTCAGTACGAATTGGCTCCCATTTTCTCGGAAGCAAACATCGCGGTTGACCACAATTCATTGATTATGGATTTGATGGACAAAATTGCCCGTCGCCATGACTTTAAAGTATTGTTCCACGAAAAGCCGTTTGCCGGCGTAAACGGTAGTGGTAAGCACAACAACTGGTCGTTGAGCACCAATACCGGCAAGAACTTGTTGAGTCCGGGTAAAACACCTAAGAACAACTTGATGTTTTTGACGTTTTTTATCAATACCATCAAAGCGGTTCACGACAATGCCGATTTGCTCCGCGCAGCCATCGCATCTGCCAGCAACGACCACCGCTTGGGTGCCAACGAAGCGCCACCGGCCATTATCTCGGTGTTTATTGGAAGCCAGCTTACCAGAGTGCTCAATGAACTAGAGAAAGTAGAAGGCAAGTTGAGTCCGGAGTTTAAGAGTGAATTAAAGCTCAACGTCGTTGGTAAGATTCCGGAAATTCTTCTGGACAATACCGATAGAAACAGAACCTCACCTTTTGCCTTTACGGGTAATAAGTTTGAGTTCCGCGCCGTAGGTTCAACCGCCAACTGTGCCCAAGCCATGACGGTTCTCAATACCATTATGGCCGATCAATTGAAAGAATTTAAGGTTGAAACGGATGCGTTGATCAAAGGCGGACTGAAAAAAGACGATGCCTTGTTTAACGTATTACGCAAATACATCAAGGCGTCAAAGAATATTCTTTTCGAAGGTGATGGTTACAGCGATGATTGGAGAGACGAAGCAGAGAAAAGAGGTTTGAGCAATATCCCCAAGACGCCCAAAGCTCTTGATGCTTACATTTCTGATAAAACTGTGTCTCTCTTTGAGCGCAACGGCGTCATGAGTAAGGTCGAAGCAGAAGCCCGTCACGAAATTCTCCTAGAAGAATACTTCAAGAAAATTCAAATTGAATCACGTGTGTTGGGTGATATAGCAGGAAACCACGTGGTGCCTACGGCCATTGCCTACCAAAATACACTGATTGAAAATGTGCGCGGATTAAAGTCTGTACTAGACGAACCGGTATTTAAGAAAGTTGCCAAAGAGCAGTTGGATATGATCACCGAAATCAGCGACCGCATTTCAAGAATCTTGTCGCTTAGAGAAGACATGACGGAGGCGCGTAAAAAGGCCAATAAAATCGAAAACGCGAGAGATAGAGCCATTGCCTACTGCGAAGAGGTTCAGCCATTTTTCGACAAAATTCGTTACGAGTCTGATAAGCTGGAGTTGATCATAGACGATGAGCGTTGGCCTTTGCCTAAGTATCGCGAGATGTTGTTTTCAAAATAATGTATGTAGGGGGCTGCCTTGTGCAGCCTCAGACTTGCTTTACATCCAACAAAAAAGCCCTGCATAAACGCGTGCAGGGCTTTTTGTTGTTTTAGTTAAACAAGTAGATGATTTAGGCCATTACGCCGTGACTGTCTGTTTTAATGTTGGCACCCAATCGATTTAGAATGCTATAGAGGCCAAAATAGGTGCGGTTGAGATAAATCCCATCTCTGGGTCCTCTGGCGCCGCCGGCATTTTTAAGCGTTTTGTCTTTGCTGTAGCGTTCACTCATTCCATATATATCGCTAAAAAAATCATCGTTGCCAAAATCAAACGTTGGCGTGTGAAATGGTCTACCCAGCAACGAAATCATTTCGGAAAAAACGCCGTACAAGTATTCGCGAAGTTGAGGATTGTCTTTTTCGAGTAAAAAACTCAATTCGTTCAACAATTGGCGATAGCGGGTATCATCGGCCATAATGTTGGGCTGCAACAGTTGGAAATAAGCGTTATAAAATTCATCAGGAATTACTTTCACACAGCCAAAATCAATAACACCGAGGGTTCCGTCTTCGCGGAAAAGGAAATTCCCGGGATGAGGATCGGCATGAACCTGCTTGAGCTGGTGAATTTGATAATCGTAGAAATCCCAAAGGCGTTGACCAACCATATTGCGGATTTCCTGAGACGGATTGGTGGCGATGAACTCATCGAGATGTTTTCCATCTAACCAATCCATAGTAATGATGCGTTCACTGCTAAGTTCAGTGTAATACTTGGGAAACACAACCCCGTCGATGTGCGCACAGGCTTCACTGATTTCTTGTGAGCGCTGTACCTCGAGCTCGTAATCTGTTTCTTCTAAGAGTCTGCTCTTTACTTCGACCAAATAATGATTGAGCTCTTCACTGTTGAGGTCAAACATCCGCAACACAAATGGCTTGATGATTTTTAAGTCGCTTTCAATGCTGTTTCCTACGCCGGGATATTGAATTTTTACCGCCAGTTTTTCGCCGTCTTTAGACGCTTCATGTACTTGTCCGATGGAGGCTGCGTGCGTACTGTTTTTATTAAACGAATCGTAAAGCTGATCGGGAGTTTTTCCAAAATAACGCGAAAACGTTTTAACAACCAAGGGATAAGAAAGGGGAGGGGCACTATACTGCGCCATTTGAAATTTCTCGGAATAGGCTTGTGGCAGTATGCCTTTGTCCATGCTGAGCATTTGTGCAACTTTCAGTGCACTTCCTTTTAGCTCGCTCAAGCTGTCATAGATGTCATCTGCATTATCGCGATTAAGTGTTTCGCGGTCGTCATTACCGGTCAATATTTTTTTAGAGTAATACTTGACATAGTTTCCGCCAACACGTCCGCCCGTTTTAACAAAGCGAGTAGCGCGTTGAATTTTGCTTGTAGGAATGTTGTTTTGCTCTTTCACCTAAATTTGTTTTTTATTTTAACCATTTTGTGATTGTGGTTGAGTGGGGCGAAATTGGGGGATTCGCACCATTAAGTTATAATATCTAATCTTTGCTTATCGCATCTGTTGAAACATGAATTTCCCAAAATCCAAGGCAGACTCTAAGGCGCCTCGTTCAATCAAATCAAACCAAACGTTTACAGACTTTTCTATGGCCGCATCGGTTTTTTCAAATCCTTGAGAGTTGTCTTTGTTCCAAAACGAAATGAGAAATTGAAACTGCATCCACATGATATCCTTGTAGTAATTATTTACCTTATCGCGATTGGCAATTTCACCGCTTTCAACCCCGCTAGCCAGCACCTCTTCCGCAAAATCGATGAAGTGGTCTTTGGTGGCTTTTATCGGCAAGTTGCTCATGCGCCATTCTTTCATGTCTGTTGGACTGCTATAGCGCACAAAGCTCCGTTTGTTGAGCGCTTCCTGAAAAAAGGTGAAATAAAAGCCAAGTACTTTTTCACGAGCAGAGTAAACGCTGAAGTCTTCGCTTGAACGGAGTATTTCTAAGGTGTCGTGTACAAGCGTTTTCCATGCATCTTCTTCTATGTGCTCAAAGGATGTGTAGGTTTGGTAAAACGTACGTTCATCTATGCCGTTTTCGTGACAAAAAGCGAAAACGCTTTTGGGTTTTTTACCTTCGAGCAAGACGTAGGTGATGTAGGCTTCGCGAATGTCTACGCTCTTTTTATTTTTGGTTGTGCTGGTTGTGGTTTTTTTTGCCATGATTGTTGAATCTATGTGGTTTTACTTACGCGCAAAATTGTCGTGTTTATCGTGATAAACGCTTAAATTTATCTTGCATTCAAATATTGCGGTTACATGCATTATTAAACGTAAGTATATACATAATAGTTTTCTAAAAAGTAAAATATTTGGTGTGGTAAAGGAGACCGAAAATTGTGTTAGTTGGTTTTTCAATCCATTCCTATCATGTACATGAACCATTGAGTCAAAATGGATAAGTTTGATTTAAAAGGATTTGAAGTCAATTGGAAATTAATGTGGTTTTATTGCAATTAATTGGTCAATATATAGTTACTTTGTGATGTAAATTATTGAAAAATAATTTATTTAAAATGTTTAATTAAATAAATAAATTGCAATGTGTACGGTTCGTTTATCAAGTGTTTTGTTGGTCTCTTTAATGATTTTTTTCTCGTGTTCAAGTGATGATGATGAAGGGCAAAATGGTCAAGGTGATGTTCTTGTCGATATAGCTGATTTTGGAATGACGGGGGAATCCTTTATTGGAAGCGCCATTTTGTCTGCTGCGGAAATACAGTTTCCAAATACGGAGATTGAATTGTCAACCATTGTGGTGTCCATGTCAACATCGCCTTTGTCGTTGGAGCAGTTTACAAATCCTCCTTTAGAATATAATGGAGAACCGGCACTGTTAAGGGTAACACTTGTTGGTGAAGTACAGGATCACGAACCGGGCTCTATTGATGTTGAGGTCACGGGGTTGTTTTTACGTATGCTCGATCAAGATGAACAAATGCTTGGTACGTCAGATACGGAAGAGTTGATTGATGGCTTGGCTCAAAATGGGGTGGAATTTCCGACAGCAACAACCAGCGATCGCTTTGCTATGTCGTTTGGTGTAACAGCCAAGGATGAGGACTACACCGAAATTTACATTACATCAGATAAGGACTTTTTTGTACACTTTACCGGCAGCGAGTAAAACGTGCTTTTAGACAATCATTCATAGCGGCAATGATTGTGATATTTATGAAGACTGATGCAATGTTTGCCATGAACGCTTCGTTGTGTGTACATATGAAAATCAAAGTTTTTGTATGAGTATATGTTGCGTATCTTTGCGCACTTAAAATAAACAGATGTTTATGTCAAAGCTTCAGCTTTTTAAATCATTTTTACCATTGTTTGTGTTCGTTTTGTTTTTCAGCGGATGCAGCGAATACCAAAAGGTACTGAAAAGTACAGATAGTGGGTATAAATTAAAAAAGGCTAAAGAATATTTTGAAGATGAAAAGTACGCCAAGGCGTATCCGCTATTTGACGAGCTTTTGACGTTATACCGCGGATCAAACGAAGCCCAAGAGGTTTATTATTACTTAGCGCTCACACATTTTCATTTAAAGGAGTATATACTGGCGGCCTATCACTTTAAGAATTATGTCAAAACCTTTCCCAAAAGCAAATATGCTGAGGAGGCAATGTTTTTGACGGGTTATTCATATTACAAAGAGTCGCCGACATTTAGTTTGGAGCAGAGTTACACCTACAAAGCCATCAACCAGCTGCAGTTGTTTGTCAACACGTACCGCAACAGCCAGCGTTTAGAGGAGTGTAATGAACTCATCATCGAGCTGCGACAAAAACTTGAGAAAAAGGCGTACACCAATGCAAAGCAATACTACACGATAGGGCACTTTCAATCGGCGTCCATCGCGTTGTCGAATATGCTCAACGATTTTCCGGATACGAAGTACCGAGAAGAGCTTATGTATTTGATTGTAAAATCGCGTTATGAATTGGCGCGTTTTTCTATTGAAGAGAAGCAACTGCAACGCTACATTGAAACACGAACTGCCGCGGAGCAGTTTGAAGATACTTTTCCCAGCAGTAAAAAGGTGACGGAAACTCGGGAAATATTAGAGAACGTCAACGAACAAATTAACACAATGCAATCCGAACTGTCATGACAGACTTCAAGAAGACCAATGCCTCGCGCGAAATTCAAACCAATGACCACAACGCCATCGACGCGCAAACCGGTAATATTTACGAAGCCATCTCCATTATAGGAAAGCGTGCAGTAACCATTGGTGACGAGGTGAAACAAGAAATATACGATAAGCTCGAAGAGTTTGGTGTCAATAACGAAATGTTGGAAGAGATTTTTGAAAATCGCGAGCAAATAGAATTAAGCCGCTTTTACGAAAGCCTGCCCAAACCAACGGCCATTGCGCTTCAAGAATGGTTAGAAGGTAAAATTTATTTCCGTCGCCCGGAAGACGACGAGCAATAGTCGTTCTTTAGAAAAAAACAATGGTGCTGAAAGGGAAAAATGTATTGATTGGTGTAAGCGGAAGCATTGCTGCTTACAAGATTCCCTTTTTGGTGCGCCTGCTCGTAAAGCGCGGATGCAAGGTTCGCGTGATGATGACACGCGCAGCTACGTCTTTTGTAAGTCCGCTCACCTTAGCTACGTTGACAGAGTACAAGGTTGATACGGACTTTTTTGATTCCAATGCGCCAGGTGATGGTTGGGTAAACCATGTAGATTTGGGGTTATGGGCAGATGTTTTAATCTTAGCGCCCGTAAGCAGCAATACATTATCGAAACTTGCCACGGGTAAATCCGATAATCTTCTTACCGCAACCTTTATGAGTTCGCGATGTCCGGTGTTTTTTGCACCGGCCATGGATTTAGATATGTACCACAACGGGGCAACGCAAGACAACATTCAAAAACTTCAGGATAGGGGCTACCACCTGATTCCTTCGGAGTCGGGGGAGTTGGCTTCAGGTTTGGAAGGAGAAGGCAGAATGGCCGAGCCTGAAAATATTCTATCCTCCGTGGAAAGCGTTCTGCTGTCTGATTTGCCATTGAGTGGTAAAACCGTTCTGATTAATGCCGGCCCCACTCGCGAGCCCATCGACCCGGTTCGCTTTATTGGGAATCGTGCATCGGGGAAAATGGGGTATGAGTTAGCCCGCGTCGCCCAAGCGTTGGGCGCAGATGTACACTTTGTGCTCGGTCCCACCGATGTGTCGTTCGACCTAAACGGACTTAATGTGTACCGGGTAGAAACAACAAAAGAGATGTACGAACAGTGTGCAGCACTTTTTCCGCAAAGTGATGTGTCGGTGTTTACCGCTGCGGTGTCCGATTACAAGCCATCGACGACGTTCCAGCAGAAAGTAAAAAAAACAGACGCTAACCTTTCAATTGATCTGACGCCTACGGTCGATATCTTAAAAACCCTTGCTCATCGTAAGAATGATGGCCAGTGTGTGGTTGGGTTTGCTTTGGAAACGGAAAACCTAATGGCGAATGCAAAAAAGAAATTGCATACGAAGAATGCCGATTTCATCGTTTGTAATGTTGCAGGGAACGGAACGGGATTTGCACACGATACCAACGAAGTTTGGCTGTTGGAAAAAGAGGGTGGGGAACACCACATTCCGTTCGCGTCCAAACACGAAATTGCAACAGAATTATGGAAGCACATAAACAAAGCCATATGCGATTAATGGCGTATGGATTGATTTTCGGTTTTGCTTTTGCGGTTTTGCCGCTCTACGCTCAAGAGTTCAACGCGCAAGTAACGGTTAATCACGATCAAATTCAACGTCAAGATGTTCAGATCTTCAAAACATTGGAGACCTCCATTTTTGAATTGGTGAACAACACGAAATGGACGGGCGACAAATACGATATGGATGAACGCATTGAAGCTAACTTTGTCATTGTCATTGACAAAATGATTGGTCAAGACCAATTTAGTGGATCTCTTCAAGTGCAAGCTGCGCGCCCCGTTTACAACACAACCTACCTGAGTACCCTCATCAATCACCGAGATCAGGATATGTCGTTTAACTACATCGAATACGATCGTCTTGAATTCAACCCCAACACAAGTAATCCCAACTTAGTTGCAGTTATTGCATTCTATGTGTACACCATCTTGGGTCTCGACGCGGACACCTACGAAAAGGGAAGCGGTTCTAAGTATTACTCTCAAGCGCAAGATGTCGCAAATTTTATGCAAAGTGGAGGTCAACATGCCGGTTGGCGTGACGGAGAAGGATTGGGACAGCGCAATCGCTACTGGATAGCCGAAAACCTAAATAACCCCGTTAACACTCCCTTGCTAGAAGCTCTCTATGACTACCACCGCAACGGCTTAGACCTTATGTACGACAAGAGTAAACACGGACAAGCTAAGCAAGCAATACTCGATGCTATTCTAACCTTGGAAGATGTTCATAAAAGTCGACCTACGGGTTTTTTGCTTCAGATGTTTTTGGACGCCAAGCGTCAAGAGATCATCAATATCTTTAGCGACGGGGAACCGATAAACACTGTACCGTTGCGAGAAGCACTCGAAAAAATTGATCCCACAAACCGCGACAAATACGAGAATCTTGGCTCTGCCTAGTTTGAACGTTCTCGGTTTGATGTCTGGTACATCACTTGACGGATTAGACATCAGCCTTGTTGCATTTCAGGATAAATCGTGGGAACTTCAACATACCAAACACGTCGCTTACAATGACCATTGGAAAACGGCGTTGTCGGAAGCTCATGAATTATCTGGGGAGGATTTAGTCCTGCTCGACATTGCCTACGGTCAATGGTTGGGGGAACAAGTAAACCGGTTTCAAAAGGAGTTCGGCGCATCAATTGATTTGGTTTCCTCACATGGTCATACCGTATTTCATCAACCTGAGAAGCGGCTCACTCATCAAATAGGAAATGGAAATGCATTGCATATCGCCAGCGGATATCCAGTCATTTGCGATTTCAGATCTGCAGATGTGATGATGGGGGGACAGGGTGCCCCATTGGTGCCGCGTGGCGATTTGGATCTGTTTCCGCATTACGACGGATGGCTTAACTTAGGAGGGATGGCCAACGTAACCGTAAGATATGGCAGTGGCGCACTCGCATGGGATTTAGTGCCTTGTAATACGGTGTTTAATCATTTAAGTGCTCGAGTAGGGGCTGCTTACGACAAAGACGGTGCTATTGCGAAAAGAGGACGCTTCGTAAACGATTTAGCGAAAGCGATAGAATCACTTCCCTATTTTAAGGCAAAGCCGCCTAAGTCTTTAGGAAGGGAGTGGGTAGAACAACACATTTTCCCTCTATTGGAGGGAGTGACCACAGAAGATGCCATGCAGACCTGTGTTCAGGTTTTTGCAAAGCTTATCGATCAGCAATTACCAAGTCATGCGCACGCAGTGCTTGTTTCCGGGGGAGGTGTTTACAACCGTGCATTCATGGATGCCCTCGATGATGTCCGTCCCGCATGTTTTGTTGCCGCATCCAATGCCATTGTCGAATACAAGGAGTCCATAGTCTTTGCATACTTAGGCTACCTACGCGTAAATGGCAAGAACAATATTCTCAACACAGTAACCGGAGCGCCTAAAGATCACTCTGCAGGCGTGTTGTTTTCAAAGCCGTAATTGCCCACAAATTCCTTTTACGCGTGACTAATGATGCCACAAAACGATGTAGCGTTTAACGATGCCCCCCCGATCAATCCTCCATCTACGTGCTCTTCTGTCAATAAGCTTTCTGCATTATCTGGCTTCATAGAGCCACCATAAAGTATGCGAACTTCCTCACTGATTTTTGTGCTGGCCAAAAAGGCAACGCATTGGCGAATGTGCATATGCACTTCATTGGCCTGACTTGGGCTGGCGGTTTTTCCGGTTCCAATAGACCAAACCGGTTCGTAGGCAATGATTAGTTTGGAAAAATCAATTCGTTTGTCCAACACCTCGTTGATTTGACGTGTAATGACTTCCAAATACACACCTGCTTCACGTTCGTGAATCCGTTCGCCAACACAAAAGATGGCTCCCATTCCGCTTTCTTGTGCCATTAAGATTTTTTCACGGATATCGGCACCGGTTTCTCCGTAGTATTGTCTGCGCTCACTGTGGCCAACAATAACCCATTCCGCACCTGTCTCTGCAACCATTTTGGCACTCACGTCTCCCGTAAATGCGCCTTTTTCTTGTTTGTGAACGTTTTGTGCGCCTAGAGAAACGGAACTGTTTTTTAAAACAGTTGACACAGCATAAAGATGCGTATGCGGCGGACAAACGATGATTTCTGCATCTGTAGTTGGAAGATTGGAGATGATTTCTTTACATAAATTGACCCCTTCTTCAATGCCGGAGTTCATTTTCCAGTTTCCTGCGATTACGGTCTTTCGATTAGATGACATGGTAGATTTGCGATTAATGAGATTGAATACGAGGGTCTAGTTTTTTGTGTAAAAAATCGACCACAAAGTTAATGACAATAAAAGTGATGGCAATGACAATTACACACCCCATAACCACTGGCAAATCAAGGGTGTTAAGGGCATCTACGATGAGTTTGCCCAATCCGTTCCATCCAAAAATGTATTCGACAAACACCGCGCCGGCAAGCATGGATGCCAACCAGCCTGATGCGGAGGTAATGACTGGGTTAAGCGCATTGGGCAGAGCGTGGTCAACCACTTGTTTGTATCGCGTAAGCCCTTTTGCACGTGCAGTACGCATGTAATCTTGTGACCATACTTCAAGCATGCTTGATCGGGTAAGCTGGGTAATGACAGCAAGGGGACGTATGCCCAGCGTCAATGCCGGTAGCACAATGTTGCGCCAAGCAATGCTTTGGCGTTCTCCGTAGTCGTCCCACTCCATTAAGCTGCCGCTCATGGGTAGTCCGGTGATGTCGGACCATAGAAACCCAAATAGATATGCAGCAACAATGGCCGATAAGAACGAAGGAACAGACATTCCTAAGGTACTGGTAAATGCGATGAAGGTATCCAGCCAAGAGCCGGGATGCAACGAGCCAATTACGCCTAAAAAAACACCAAATACAAACGCAAACAACATAGCGCACAATGCGAGAATGACGGTGTTGGGAAGAACACGTGCTATGATGCTGTTGACGCTTTGTCCTTGCATTTGGAAACTCTCTCGCAGGTATGGCCATTTTAAGATGATAACACCATTGCGTTGTGAGAAGATGGTAACAAAGCTGCTTTGCTTCTCGATCGAACTGATGTGGGTAGGGTCGTGGGAGTGATACCCAACGGGACTTAAGTCGTTTAAAAACCACACAAACTGCTTCCAAGCCGGGAGATCAAAGCCAAACTTTTTTCGCATGGCCTCCAGCGATTCTGCGTCCTCCCGTTGATCGAGCATCATTCGAGCCGGATCTCCGGGGAGCACGGAAAACAGAAAGAAAATGAGCCCAACGACACCCAATATAACCGACGCCGTGTAGAGGGTTTGCTTGATCATTTGGTGCCGGAGAAATAGTGGTTTGGTAAATCGCGTGGATTCCACTTATCGACGATGACACCGTCTTTAAGAACAACCACGCCGGGATTTGCCCGTACGATTGTTTTGAGGGTCGTTTGATCTGCAGAGGCAAAAGGGTACGCCATCTGCCATTCGTGGCGTAGCTCTTCAACTTTAGCGGCATCGGTAGCGGTTATGCCCAAAACCGGAACCATAGCGTTTTCGGCAGACTCCACAAACGCGTTTACTCTCGGATGATGGTTGGGATTGCTCTTTTCTAAGTCATAGGAAATGACCAACACAATGTGATCGGAGCTCAATACCGCATCGGTGACGTCCTCGCCATCTAATTCGAGCACGAAATCGTGTATGGGGGCTTCGTAGCCGTCGCGTACTTTTTTACTTTTCGTTCGGTCACCGTCAATCTCCCAACTGTCTTTCTCCCACCAGCGGTCGCTGACGTATGTATCGGAATCCACTTCTTTTTCCTCGCCGGTTTCCGTATTCACCATCGTGTAAAAGGTCAGATACTTCGGTGGTTCCAGTCCCAGTTCTTCGGCTGTTTTCATTCCTTCCGGGATACTTTTGCCAATGGCGTATGGACGAAAGTCAATGAACGGTAAGTGACGCAGCACGTAGTACGCAATTCCGATGTTGATCAACAATACGCCAGCCATCAACCCGGTATTGATACGCGATGTAAAAATGGGGCGAATGCTCGATTGAAAGCGAATCAACCACAGGATGAGCACCAGCAGTATTATATCTTTGGTGAAAGACTGCCAAGGCGTGAGTGGTATAGCATCGCCAAAACAGCCGCAGTCGGTGACCTTGTCAAACCACGCCGAATAAAAGGTTAAAAATGTAAAAAACAAGATCATGGCCAAGAGCAATCCCAAGGTCCATTTAACTTTATAGCCAAGTAAGAGCGATACGCCCAGTACAACCTCTACAATCACAATAACAACGGCTAAGCTCAAGGCCAGCGGATTGAGGAATGTGAGGTTGAGTACATCGGGAGCAAAATAGTCGTGCAACTTAAAGGCCATGCCCATGGGGTCGTTGAGCTTAACCAGTCCGGAAAAAATAAACAAACCACCAACTAGAATGCGAAAAATTTGCGTTACCATGCTCATTAATTTTTATACAAACATACGGAAATAAAGAACATTTTTTTCGCGCTTAAAGCGATTTAACAAATGCACCAAACGTTTTGGCAATGGCCGACAAATCGTAGTTATCTAATGCGAATTTACGCGCGGCTTTGGACAGCTCATGGCGCAATTCCACGTCGTTTATGCAACGATCTAATGCCTTGGCAAATGTAACGGGCGTATTGCCCTCGAGGTAATGAGTGCCGGCGCGTAATCCGCTTCCCTCAGCAGCTATGGCAGTGGCCACAACCGGCATGCCCATACACATGGCCTCTACGATTTTAATGCGAATTCCACTGCCGCTGTGTAAGGGTATGAACTGCACATTACCGTTGATAAGGAAGGCGTGCGCGTTGTCTACATTTCGGTTTATCGTCCACGTTTCCGTCGATTTCCATTGCGCCGGCATGTTCCGACCACCAATGTGGCCCTTGATGTGATTGGGCAAAAGCGGAATCACATGTTTTATAAACCACATCATTCCTTCGCGGTTGGGTTCCCAATCAAAGCTAGCAAGCGAAACAGCTTTGTTATTGGTCTCTTTCCAAAGTGGATATGCATCAACGTCTACACCGGGCAAAATGACGCATAGCGGTACCGTTGGAAGGGTTTTCGCAAAGTAAGTTGCGTCTACATCAGTGATGGGAAGTATGCCGTCCATTTTTTCGGAGAAGCTTAATTCAAACTGCTTAAGGCGTTGTGCTTGGAGTCTTAAGTAGTACTTCAGCAATGGGTTTTTTGTGTTCTTTGCAAGGCGAAGCCAAATGCGGTGTTCGATGTTATGAGATCGCATCAGGTGCTTAGGGCTCCCATTCACATGGGGCATATACTCTCCCATAAATGGCCCTTCCCACTGCACAAAATCAAAGTTGTATTTGGCGGTCAAGACCTCCAAAGCCTGTGCAATGTCTTCTCTGTAAAACCGACTGATGTGGTAGGGGCGGTTTCCAAGTAAATTTTTGGCGGCACCGAGCGGCGTAACGTCGGTGTCGATGGCAAACGTGTGGGTATGGACACTGCCACTCAAGTCATTGGGTAATGCATCCGGTGGTACCTCACTTTTTTTGGGGTTTAAACTAAAGAGGTGCACCTTGTGCCCCAGGCGATGCCACATGCGCAAACTGCTGAGAATGGCAATGCTGCTTCCGTCGCGAGGGGGAAACGGGTACTTGTTGGAGATGATGACAACACTCATGATTGGCGCTTGCTGTTGGTTAGTTTTCGCCAAATTTTTATCCAAAACTCCAGGCTCATGAATTCAGCGTCGTTGGCAGTTTTGTAGGTGAGCAAAAGCCCAATGGGCAAAAAGAGTAGTGGCGGTAACCACATGGCCGGAATGGCTTGCCAGGTAAGCTCTCGTCCCATTTTTTCAAATGCCGTTGCCATCACGTAAAAGAGGATGAAGACTACAACTGATATTACCACGGGCATTCCCATGCCGCCCTTCCGTATGATGGCGCCTAACGGAGCGCCGATGAAAAACATTACCAAGCAGGCAAACGATAGAGATAGTTTTTTGTGCCATTCCAGCACGTGTCGCGTTATGTTTCGTTCGCGCCAGTGGTAATTGGTTTTGGCTTGGTCGTAGTACGAGCGGTTACTGCGGGCAATCCGCAAAGCGTTTTCGGTCACCATTTTTCGCTTTCGCTCATTGAAGTTGGCCAAGACGTCCGGGATGATTTCTATTACGGTGTCTTTGAGTTGGGGTGGCCTGGTGGCGGTGTCTAATATGTAGCCGTACCGCTCAGACATCGTTTTGTGAAAATTTGCTCGCTGATCGAGCACCACCACCCGTAGCGAATCAATGGCTTCGACCAACTGAGCGTTGTTGAGCATGTTGAAGTCCTTGCGCGTTTCTTGGCGCAGGTCTTCGGAGTCGAATTCTTCCAAATTAAAGCGGATTACTGCGTACTCAAACTGAGTAGAGGAAAAGGGTTTTCGCTCCTTGTCTTCGCGGTTGGTTGGCTGGTGCTCCTCATAGGTTTGTCCGTTTTTCAGCCTAATGATCATAAAGCGGTTGTCGGGCGTAATGTCCATAATTCCCTCATCCGCCGTAGTAACCTTGATGTTGCCAAGGTTGTCGGTGTGATCGTAGATGATGATGTTCTTGAGTTCGTTTTTCTCCGGCCCTCCTTTTTCAGCAATTTTGATGCTGTACCCTTCTATGCCGTCGTAAAAAATCCCCGGGCGAATGTTCAGCGCGGGCTTCATTTTGGTGATGTTGCGCAGGAGAGATTTTCCCTTAAACTGCGATACGGGCATCACGTAGTTTGCGAATAAAAAACCACCGATGGCG
Source organism: Cryomorphaceae bacterium (assembly GCA_007116495.1). Taxonomy (GTDB): domain Bacteria; phylum Bacteroidota; class Bacteroidia; order Flavobacteriales; family Schleiferiaceae; genus CSBr16-58. The sequence continues at coordinate 18,407 of SKIJ01000136.1, forward strand.
ATGATGGTGACGGTAATGATGAGGACGCGAAATAATCGCAGTAAAGAAATACCACTTGCGCGCATGGCGGCCAGTTCGTTGTGTTCGCCAAATGAGCCAAACGTCATCAAACTGGAGAGTAATACAGAAATGGGTAACGCCAAGGGCACTGTAGTGGCAGAAATGTAGAGCAACATTTCTAAGATGTAATACCATTCCACGCCCTTTCCAACAAGATCGTCAACGTACTTCCATACAAACTGCATCAAAAGAAAAAAAACCATCACAAAGAATGTGATGGTAAAGGGTCTTAGAAACGAGGTTAAGATGTATCGGTCTAGGGCTTTCAATGCGCTTACGGTGTTCGCGTTATTCCACTATGTAATACCCCTTAGCGGCGTATTTTTTTCTATTGAAGGTAAGGTTGGGCTTGTCTTTTAGTTCGTTGTACTCGTTCACGTCGAAGGTGGTGATGGAGCCATTACGGCCTTTTTGTATCATTTTGTGCATTTGCTTGTTGGCCGCAAATACTTGAATTTCGATGTGGTCAATCTCGGGCGACTTCAAACTTTTCAACATGATGTGCTGTACCTTTTTTCCGTTTACGGTAGATGTTCCACCGAGAGAATAACTGAACCCTTCTTTGTACATATCGAGGATGAACCCGGGTGTAAACCCTTCGTCGTCGTCTTCAGCGTCCATAATTTGTACTTCTTTGTCGTCGTGCAAAAAGGTGTAAATCATTTTGCCGTCGTGCAGACGATCTACACCCATAAAGTTTAAGCGGTACGATTCACCGGCGAGGACAATGCTGCCCTTTTCGGCTTGCTTCATCGATGCGTCGGCGCGTGGATTTTCGAAGGTGTAGGTAAAGGCCAACTGAATGCCCGCAGATGATTTGATTTTATCGGACACCTCTTTTAGTATAGCTTTTGCTTCTTTTGCGGTCGTTTGGGCATTTACACTTGTTGCTGCCAAGAGGATGAAAAGTAAAATTCGCATGATGATTTTGGTGATTTTTATAAAACGGTTAATGTCACAAGTTTTTCAATAACTGTTCCAAAGAGGCTTCGTCGGGTATTAGTACTTGACGTGCTTTTGACCCTTCAAACGGACCAATGATGCC
>SKIJ01000080.1 GCA_007116495.1 Cryomorphaceae bacterium
ATTCGCATACGAGTCAAAATAGCATAACCTACAGAGCTACTACGTTTCGTAACAACGGAAAACAAAACGTTAAATTTCGTACTTGATCTGCGTTAATTTACTATGCAAGCATAATATTTTTTATCTTTGGTTTCATCTTACCAGACAAAAAAAATTTAGACATGAACGACAACAAACATCTACGTGGAGGGGAATTTTTGATTCGCCCCATCGAACCAAAGGAGGTATTCACCCCGGAAGAATTCAGCGAAGAGCAAAAAATGATTGCCGCCAGTTGTAGAGAATTCATCGATAAAGAAGTACTACCGGAGCGCGAGCGCTTTGAGAAAAAAGATTACGCATTTACCGAGAGCATCATGAAAAAACTCGGTGAAATGGGTATGTTGAGTCTTGCTGTACCCGAAGAATACGGCGGTATGGGCATGGATTTCAACACCGTAATGTTGGTCTGTGATCGCTTATCGGGTATTTCAGGATCGCTTTCCACCGCCTTTGGTGCGCACACCGGAATTGGTACATTGCCCATTCTTCTGTACGGTACCGACAAACAAAAGGGCACCTACCTTCCCAAGCTGGCCTCTGGTGAATGGATGGGCGCCTACTGTTTGACCGAACCTGGAGCCGGCTCCGATGCCAACAGCGGGAAAACAAAAGCCGTGTTGAGCGACGACGGAAAATCATACACCATTACCGGACAAAAAATGTGGATTTCCAACGCGGGATTTGCCGATTTATTCATTGTGTTTGCGCGCATTGAAGACGATAAATACATCACCGGATTTATCGTAGAGCGCGGAACCGAAGGAATGAGTTTTGGCGAAGAAGAAGCCAAGATGGGCATCCACGCCTCCTCTACACGTCAGGTGTTTTTCAACGACTGCACCATACCAGCTGAAAATATGCTCGGCGAACGCGGTGGCGGTTTTAAAATTGCCATGAATGCCTTAAACGTAGGGCGTATCAAACTCGCTGCTGCCACCCTTGACGCCAATCGACGTGTGATTGACTTGTCCATCAAGTACGCCAACGAGCGCAAGCAGTTCAACACCCCCATCAGTTCGTTTGGCGCCATTCGTCAAAAAATTGCCGAGATGACCGCGCGCACCTTTGCCAGTGAGGCAGCATGCTACCGTGCCGGACAAGATATTGAAAACAACATCAAGCGATTGGAAAAAGGCGAAGATCCGCGGACGGCACATCTCAAAGGAGTAGAAGAATTTGCCGTGGAATGTGCCATTTTAAAAGTCTACGGATCGGAGGTCAGCAGCTACGTCACCGATGAAGGTGTACAAATATTTGGAGGCATGGGCTTTTCCGCAGATGCACCGATGGAGGCCGCCTACCGCGATGTTCGCATTGCACGAATCTACGAAGGCACCAACGAAATCAACCGCATGTTGATCGTGGGTATGCTGCTGCGAAAAGCCATGAAAGGCGAATTGGATCTCATGGGACCGGCAACCAGTGTTGGTAAAGAATTGATGGACATTCCGTCATTCGACACCCCCGACTACAGTGCTCCGTTGAGTATGGAGTTAGACATCATCAAAGGATTGAAAAAGTCGCTCTTGATGGTAGCCGGAAAGGCTGTGGAAACCTTCGGGATGGAGTTGGATGAACAGCAAGAAATTCTCATGGCGGCCGCCGATATGATCATTGAAACATACGCCGCCGAATCTGCCGTTTTACGCGCTCTGAAAATTTCCGAAAAAGGCGACGACGACGCTGCCGTTGCCATTGCCTCGGCACAGCTCACGGTTTACCGAGCAGCAGAACGCGTTGGAACTGCCGGTAGGGAAGCCATCTACAGCTTTGCCTCGGGCGATGAACAACGCGTCATGCTCATGGGGCTCAAGCGGTTCACAAAATACCCCGAACCCATCAACCCCAAAGAACTGCGCGACATCATCGCCGACGCTATGATTGCCCATAACGGTTTTCCGTTTGAAAACTAAACAATGATGCAAATCCGTCATGTTTTTTGTGTTCTGTGAATAAAAAAGGGTCAGTATGCGCGATGCACACTGACCCTTTATTTGAGTTGAGTCGTTGAGTTGTTTAGACGTTATGGTAATCTTTAAGGAATGGCCAATAACAAAACGAATGGTTCACGGAAGGGTTACGGGTTTTGAGTGATGAGTGATGGGTTATGAGTTGTTACGGAATGAGGGGGTGAAAAGGATACGTGACCATTTTTTATTCTACATTCCCAGCACTCGGCACTGTTGTCATACACCACTATTCCATCACCAAACGCACACGAGTCAAAATACCATACCCTACTGAGATACTACGTTTCGCTACAGCGGAAACCCTCTGTGTCCTCCGTTCCTCTCAAATGAAACTTGCAAATAAGGACAGTACTCCAAATGATTTCTAACAATCTCTAAACTGTCCACAAAAAACCTCCGTGTAACAAAAAAACCTCCCCATTCCAGCACCAAACGCACACGAGTAAAAATACCATACCCTACTGAGATACTACGTTTCGCTACAGCGAAAACCCTCCGTGTCCTCCGTTCCTCTCAAACAGAACAAGTGAAAAAGGATATATTTCCAAATTAATTCCCAAAATCTATCAACAATCCCCAAAAATCTCTGTGTAACAAAAACCTCACTATTTCTACAACAATCATTTAAGAATAGAAGCCAAGCTATTTCTAACGTAGTAAACGTTTGCACCTCACCTAGTCCAATTGACTAAAAACCGAATTATTGCTCTTGTACTCGGTCACGATTTGCTTCATTAAGCGCACCATTTCTTCAGGGTGTTGTGCTTTGAGAGCGTCTTTAAGAACCTCTAACAAATACGTTAATTTTTCAGCATCTATGTTGCTGTTTCGCGCAATCATAATCTTTTCATGATGGGTTTTACAGGTATCTTCTGTATTGGCGAGCAGCTCTTCGTAGAGTTTTTCCCCCGGACGGAGTCCGGTGAATTTTATTTCTATATCTTTATTCAACGTGAGACCACTCAAGCGAATCATATTCTTAGCAAGATCTACAATCTTTATGGATTCCCCCATATCAAACACGTATATTTCTCCTCCTTGCCCCATGGCGCCCGCTTCAAGTACCAAGTTACACGCTTCGGGGATGGTCATAAAATACCGATTGATATCAGGGTGAGTTATGGTTATAGGGCCTCCCTGCTCTATTTGTTTGCGAAACAATGGAATGACCGAACCATTGCTGCCCAATACATTTCCAAATCGAGTAGTTACAAACTGCGTTGTGTTTTGTTGATTGGCTACCGTTTGCACGTACATCTCCGCTACGCGCTTGCTTGCACCCATCACGTTGGTTGGGTTTACAGCTTTATCGGTACTTACCATCACCATTTTCTTGACGCCGTGCTCAACAGACAAATCCGCAATGAGTTTTGTAGCAAAAACATTTACACTTATGGCCTCGTAAGGATGTGCTTCCATCAACGGAACGTGTTTGTACGCCGCAGCGTGGAACACCACATCCGGCTTGTTATCACGAAACAGGGTATCCATTCTTTTAACATGCGTTACATCACCCACAACAAAAGTCGTATTTTGGTGGTGATTCGGACGGTTGTGCAGCAATTCCATTTCTAAATCGTAAAGTGCGCTCTCTGCTTGGTCTACTCCAATAACGTGTTTGGGGCTGTAATACAAAACCTGTCGCATAATTTCACTCCCTATACTTCCGGCTGCACCGGTGACCAAAACCACCTTGTCTTGAAGCTCTCGACTTACATTTTTGCTGTTTAACTTAATGGATTCGCGTTCGAGCAGCTCCTCAATACGGACTTCTTTGATTTGTTTAATTGAAAATTGTCCTTGTATCCACTGACTTGTAGGCGGAACGACTTTCACCTTTAAATTGAGTTCCATTCCCGTTTCTATCAATTGACGACGAACGGTCATGGGTAAATGTTGCACCGCTATGATGAGTTGGTGAACGCGCTTTTCGTTTACAAAATCTTTGTTGAGTGCCTTTTCGCGACTATATACTTGAACACCATCCTGAATTTTACCTTGCTTGGTTGGGTTATCATCAATAAAACCAACAATGTCGTACATTATGCTGATCTCGCGTTTTAAACTCTGACACGTAATTTCACCGGCCGAACCCGACCCAAAAATCAATACCCTGGTTCTGCGCTGGGTAGCACTCTGACGCAATGCCAGTTGAAACGTTGATTTTACCATAAAACGAAAACCAAGCAGCACGACCAATGTCAAAAGAAAATGAATTAAAAGAACCGACCGAGGAATATCAAACATGTGCGCCAAAGACGAGTCAAATCGCAAAAACGTAAGCACAAAAAGCCCGGAAAAACCAAGTGTTGTGGCCTTTACAACGAGATAAGCATCGGTGATTCCCGTTCTGCGAATGATGCCACGATGTGAACCCAAAAGGAAAAATGCCATTAAATAGATGACTGTAGACGCCGCTATGTGTTCATTTAACATAGCTAAATCTATGGCCGATGCATCGAAATTGTAACGAATTAAAACGGCTAAATGAAACAATACCGCTGTAAGTAACGCATCGATGGCAAGTACTGCCCAACGAGAGAGGAACTTACCTGAGTATTTACTTAATAATTGTTTGACCATTACGTGAGAATCTAAGTGAGTGAGTGAGTGCGTAACAAATATATCACAAATGTACATCACCCGAACGAAAACATATCAATACTTTAGAAACCGAAATGAGGTGTTTGTATTAATATTGTGTTGTGAAAACAGTTGGTGGAGGAATGGAAAGGGTTTTGTTACACCGAGATTTATTGGGATAATTGTTTGTGAGGGTAATTGAGTACCGGAGCGAAGCGTAGCGCAACGACCGGAGGGAGTTAAACGACTAAACAACCCAACATCTCAATCCAACTCCTTGTAGGTCATCACGTACCGTCTCCTTATGTACAAATAGCCAAATCCGTAGAGCAAAATCAATGAGATGACTGTTGGGTAGAAAAAGCGGTCTATACTGTAAGCATATAGTAATAATGCCGCAGCAATAATTTGAAAGCCTGCATATATCAGCGATACTTGAATGTGTGAATACGGTCCCGGACGGGTCATCCACTGGTATAGGTGCTGCCTATGGGCTTCAAATATGTTTTCACCTTTGCGAATGCGACGTATGAGGGTAAGAATTGTGTCGACGCCATAAACCAATATCAGCAAACTCCAAGCTATGTTTCCTGTGGCAACCACCAATTCCAACAAAAGGTATACAATTAAAAAAGCGATGGATACACTGCCTACATCTCCAGCGAAACACCGCGCGGTTGTTCGGACGTTGTAATAACCAAACACCACGCAAGCAACCAAAAACGCATAGATCAACATAGGATCGGTAAAGGACACGTAGTGATTGGCTACAGCCAATGCCGAAAGTACCACCACAGAATACAATACGGTGATGCCATTGATGCCGTCCATAAAGTTGTAGGCATTGCTGATGCCTGTGGCAATAATCAACGCAACCAGCCAAATCCACCAGGGCTGCTCTACGCCAAAAACCTCGTAAAGCATCATTGACGTTGCTGCCAACTGCGCCAGTAAGCGCCTTCCGCTGGGAAGGGTCAATACATCATCGGCAAATCCCAATCCACCCATCAGTAAAAACCCCACCCAAAACCAAGGGGTGGAAAATCCGGTATACAACGCATATGCCAATCCGGCGAAAACAAACACCACTCCCCCTCCACGAATGGTGATTTTTGTATGGGACGATCGTTCATTCGGCTTATCGATGATGTTGTATCGGTCGGC
>SKIJ01000160.1 GCA_007116495.1 Cryomorphaceae bacterium
ACGGTGACGATTGTACGGTGATGACTGTTGACGGGGGGCTGTTGTCTGGATTGATGTAACACAGATGAATAACTTTACCTGAAATAATAGCGTTTCCATCATAAAAAAAGGCGTGCTATGATAAAACGAGCAAGAGCTGAATGTTGCGTTTTCGTCCCCGACATCCGACTAATCAATCGTCCAACCAACCTCCCAACTCCCAAGCTAAACAATTCCGTACCATCACATCCAATTGCCCCAAACGACTAAACAACTAAATGCCTAAACGACTCTACACCTAAACGTTTACAGATAATGGCAAACAACCAATCACAACTGTTTTTTCAAACCAAGCGATGCCGTAACCACAAACATAAAGGCAACAAAAAACACCCCTGCCTGTCGTTCGAGTATGGATTCTGTAAACATTGAAAAGAAGAGTACAACAGATAGCAGTTTGGCTGCCGGGTGGGGAGTTTGCAGTAAGATCACCAATAAAGCAATAAGTATGAGCAGAGCAAATACGCCGTTGGAAGCCCACGTTTGTAAAAATTGATTGTGGTAGTTGTAGCCTATATCGCGTAAATAGTAGAGTCCTTCGCCGTCCCAAAATTGCGCATCGGATGCTTGATAGGCATTCTGCAAAGCGCTATTGGCATCACCTGTTCCATGGCCCCATAGGGGTGCTTCTTTCACCACGTTAACCCCATAGGTCCATAGATACACGCGGTGATTTTTTTGCTTACTGTGGTCGATGTTTGCCATGTTTCGCCATTCGTCTTTTGTTTCCTTTAATCGACGTTGGTTTTCCGGCAGTGAGAATACCCCGCCGATTAAAAACAATGCTCCGAGGAGAACTGCGAGTTTTGTTTTCATCGTCAATGTGTACCGCCTGAATCCGTTTACAAGTGCCCAAATGATGATCAATAAAACCACTACAAACTGAATGCGTGCATTCATCAACAAGGCAGCCAAAAGCAAAATCAATCCGGGAATATAGGTAAACCACGCACTTTTTTCGCGTATGTTCATCAACCACCAGGCGCCACCGGCAAAACTGAAATACATAGCGAGATAGTGGGAGGGAATGTGTGCAAAAGGGGAGTATTGTCGGTATGAAAAGTCGGCTTGCGGCGTAATTATGGTGTTCCAAAACAAATACCCCAGGGTTACGATAGCGGCGAACGCCGAAGACGCCAATACAAAGCGCAGGAGTTGTGGCGCCATTTGTTGGGCCGCTTTGGTTTGGAAAAGAAGAGGAAAGGCAGCCAGGGGAATGCTCAACGATACCATTCGCACGGCACGGTTTACGTCGGTTGAATAGGCCATGCCTATGGCGTTTAGTGCAAATAAAAGCAGGGGTAAAAAAAGGAGGGGCTTGAGATTAAAATGGCGTTTTGCCTTGTACATCAAGATGACCCAACCCACGCCGGCCAACATCATGCCGAGGGCTGTGGGAAGCCACTTGAGCTGAAACGGCAGCCCAAAGGCAAACCATATTAGTCCAAATTGTAATATGACGGCGGCATAGCGCATGGTGCTTAAATTGGTGGGTGCGCAAAGATATTACTCCGTAGATGCCTTTTCCTCAGCCGGAGTTAAAATCTTGTGGTAGCGCTCGGCATTTGATAGTATGGCTACTGCGGAATCAATTTCGGAATCGTAACGAATGGCTTGTGCGGCTCTACCTTCTTGAAAGTAGTACCGAGAAGCGATTTCCATTTCCAACTGCTGACGTATATCGTTTTCAAAGGTCATTAAATCGGCTTCTTTCTTTTCAGCGAAGCCTGATTTTAATTTGTTTAGCTCGATTTCCAACGATTCAAAATACTTTTCATCACGAGCTGTTTCTTTGAGTTCGTCGATGATTTTTTCCGTGCGCGTTTCGTAGTTGATCTCTTTGTCTTCTAAAAACACTAAAAAGTTGCTGTATTCTTCGTCACTGATGGCAAAAACACCGGCTTCATCGATTTCGTTTACACGTCGCTGAAACTGCGTTGCGTAGTTAAAAATGTAATCGTTGCGCACCAGTTCGCGCAGAATTTTGGGTGTGGTTTGCACCTCTAAGCTGATGTCGGGATCGATGCCCCCGCCATCGTATACCACGCGGCCATTGCGCGTATTGAAGGGCATGCGCAAACTGTCGGGTACTTTAGACACACTGCCGTCGTCTCGGCGCTCGGCGTAGTTGATGGCCTGAATGAGCCTCCCGGAAGGGGTATGATACTTGGAAATGGTAATTTTCATCTGCGCCCCGTAGGAAAGTTTACGGGTTTGTTGAACCAATCCTTTTCCAAACGACCTCTGACCCAATACAACTCCTCTATCTAAATCTTGAACGGTACCACTTACAATCTCAGACGCGGATGCCGATCGTTGGTTGATGAGAACCACCAAGGGAATGTCGGTATCTACGGGCTGGTTGAGGGTTTTATAGGTGCGGTCCCAGTCCTTTACTTTTCCACGGGTAGAAACCACTTCTTGTCTTTTGGGAATGAAAATGTTGCTTACGTTTATGGCTTCCGACAACAAGCCACCGGGATTGTTCCTTAGGTCGAGAATCAGTCCCTCAAGTTCGTGTTCTTTTTTAAGTGTTTCGAAGGCGTCAATGATGTCTTTTGAAGCGCGTTCGGTAAAGCTGCTCAGGCGAATGTAACCGATATTTGGGGCAACCATTCCGCTGTAGGGCACCGATTTTAGTTTAACCTCTTCACGGGTGATTTTGTCGCGCATTACTTTGCCGTCGCGTTCGTACGTAAGCATAAAAGAAGACCCCGGAGAACCCTTAAGCAATCTGCTCACGTCTTCGGTATCGAGGCCGGTTAAGGAGTCGTCATCGATTTTTAAGAGGACGTCACCGGCTTTAAGACCTGCTTTTTCCGCAGCAAAGCCCTTGTACGGCATGGCAATCAATACCTTCTCATCGCGCCGTCTGATGGTTGCTCCTATGCCTCCGTACTGTCCGGTGGTTTGAATGCGAAAGTCTTCAACATCGGTTTCGCGGATGTAGTTGGTGTACGGGTCGAGTGATTCCAACATACTGTTGATGGCTGTTTCCATCAACTCTTGTGGTTGGGTTTCGTCCACGTAGTACAAATTGATCTCTTTGAAAATGTTGGTGAAAATATCGAGCTGCTTATTGATTTCAAAATAATTGGAAGCTCCAATGATTAATCCAACAATGGCGAGTAATGCCACTAATATGGTTTTGCGAATGCGCGTCATAAAATTTATCTGTCGAAAATTAGAAAGATTGGCCAAAGTACAACACAAACAATAAACGCTCCAAAAGTCGGTTTGTTGCCCGTGGCATTCATCACGCTCAATCAACTTTGGGGAAAAGCTTGGCGCAGTGTAAAAAAGGCGAATGGGTTAGAAACCCAATGACGTCATGATTTCCTTCTGTATCAGCGGATTCACCAATATGGCTAAAATAATGGAAATGATAAGTCCCACCGTTGCGTTGGTGGCATCTTTGCGAATGAGCTTGAGGATTTTGGGCAAACTGCGTTTGGTTTTGTACACTGGTGCAAGCTTCATAGCCAATTCTCGTCCGGCAAGTAAGCCTAAAAATACCCAGGTAGTACTCATGGGAACCTTGCTCCAGTAGTAAAAGATGAGCAATACAATGGCATACACCAAATCGATGACGGTGGCACCTTTGATTTCTTTTACGCCCGATTTCTCGTTGATGATGTTTTGAATGCGCCCACCTCGGAAGTAGAGCAGCAACCCCAATCCGAAGAAAATGTAGGAGACAAACGCTACAAACTGCCACAGAGACAGGTTACGAGGTAAAAACACGGCAATGTTAGCGGCATCTTGCATGAGCCATACGGCCCACAAAGCTCCGGATATGACCCACTGCGCCACACGCCACCCCGGATGATACTTGCCTTTTACAAATTGTTTGATGCGTTTGGAGAAAATAAACCAAACTATAATGGCGGTGGTAAAAGCAATGAAATAACCACTCAAACTTTTGGTGAGCACGCTAAAGATCCCCGAAGAGCTCGAGGAAAATGCACTCAATAATAAGAAGGTAGTGGAAACCGGCATGCGCAGCCGGGTAAGAAACAAGAGTACTAAGGGGGCAGCAACTTGGAGATAACGAAAGCTTTCCGGTTGCTTCTCAAACCCTTTAGATTGGAGCCGGCCGAAAGAAACATCCCCGCCATTGGCCAGCCAGCCCAGCGTCATTACTGCCACAAAAATACCTCCCAAAAACAGCCATAATACCCACCACTTTCGGTCGGCATTGGAGCTCAAAAACGTACCGATGGTTTGAATGCTGTCGTTGGCAATGGCAGAGTACCCCGCAAATGCAAACCCAACCCACATGGCTAAATAGGGGTACGGGTACAGGGCACCGGTAATCAAAAATAGTAAGAATAGCATGCGGAGAAACTTCCGCTCTTTAAAGAGAAACATCCGCGTAACACGAGATCGCTTTCCAACAAAAGGAGAATCGTACTTGCGGTTGAGTTGTTTGAGGTTCATCGGCGGTTTGACCCTTGTTTTGAGGAGCAAAGTAAGTGAATAACGCGCACTTATTTTAGTCGACTTAAAAATTTAATATTGGACAGAAAGCGCACTGTTTATCTGATGTCATCGTTTTGCCGTTGGTCGAATCTTTTCCTTCAGCCAAAGCACAAACGATTTTAACGGGCCTTTTTTGGATCCCCAAATCCATTGTATGAAGGCGTGTTTTAGAATTTTTCGCGTGGTGTAAAACTCTTTGAAGTGCATGCCGTTTCGCTTGTCTTGCCCCACCTTTTGGTACAGCGCCATATTACCTTGCGGAATCATCATTTTTCGGTAGTCTTTCCTGTTCTTTTCTATGAAAGACATAACCAATTGCGTACTGCGCATCCACGTATCGTGAAACAACACGTAGCCACCTTCGTTTAGCAGCATGTCTGCGTAGTAGTAATCGACAAAAATCCCGTCGAATTTGTGATCGCCATCGATGAAAATGACGTCGTACGTTTTTTGATCTTTAACCATCTGCGGTAGCACGTGGTGCGAGTAGTCTTCTATAAACGTCAGCTTGTCGGAAAAACCGCAGGCTTCTACGTTTTTCAACGCTTGACGGCCGTAGTGATTTTGAAACGGATCCATTACGGTGTGTTCCCTGCCGGTGGCTGACATGATGTAGCACGCAGACCGCCCATATCCGAAGCCAACCTCAAGCGTTTTGGGTTGGTCTAGTTGGTTTAAAAAATCGTGTATGAATTGCGCTTCCGATGCCCGAACGGCGGTGGTGGCATCCTCCGTGGGTATGTGGATGGTTTCTTCAATCTGGTGGGTGGTCATTGAGGTGGTTTTTGAGCTGCAAAAGTAACGCATCTACGGCTTTTTGTACGGTCTTTTGTTCAATTTCCGTAGGCGCAGCACTCATAAAGACAACGGTATGTTGCAAATCGGTGTCTGGGCGGTTGGGTGAGCAGCGATAAGCTTCCCGCAGTAACCGCTTTTGACGGTTGCGATCTACGGCTTTCCGGTAACGACGTTTTGGGGCAACAAACCCCACTTGCAACGTCGCAGCGGGAGATTCCATAAACCACATTTTAACCGGAAAAACAAAGATGCTTTTACCCTGCTTCATAATGGCCGCCCAACGATTGACCGAGCAAAGGCGTTCTGATTTGGGTAAGGATTCTTTTGTTGGTCGCATGATATGAGAGAAGGCATGCCTTTTTGTTGAGACAGGGCATGCC
>SKIJ01000022.1 GCA_007116495.1 Cryomorphaceae bacterium
CATAAACTTCAACGCCACACCGCATGACCTTACACAGATTTTAATTGAATACTAACTCACCCCCCTCACAGCTCACCCCTCACCGATCACCGATCACAGCTCACTTCCCTGGCTTACTACAACACGCGGGATTTTCCACAGACAGCGCCTCGCTCGGTGGACTGAGATAAGGAATGCCCAGCTCCATGCCTCTTAAAACGAATAGCACGCCAACGATGATGGTCACAGCGGGAATGAAACGCTGCAGGCTCTGTTGTTTGAAACCGGGAAACAACGTGGGAAGTGCCCCAATGATGTAGAGCGCCGGAATGGTCGCCACGCCAAATAAAAACATAAACAGGGCCGACTCCCACATACCACCGGCCGCAATGGATGCCGCCAGGGCTGTGTATACCAGTCCGCAAGGGAGCAATCCGTTGAGAAAACCCAACAGCGCTTGCTTGCCCAATCCACCCGATTGATTGAGAATCTTTTGTCGCCACTTAAACACCCTTTGCGACTTGATGTTGACCTTAAACTTGCCATTGCGCAGCATTTGCCAAACCCCAATGGCGATGACCATCAAACCGGCTGCGATAGATATGGGCGATTGCCATCCGGCCAAGTGAAAACCAATACCGAGCAAACCAATCAACAGTCCCATCAATGCGTACATCACGCCGCGCATGAGGTGGTAAACGGCCATGTTGAGATATCTGCGCTTTCCCTTACCGTAGGGCATTGCCAACACCAGCGGTCCGCACATGCCTACGCAGTGTGCGCTGCCCATAAAGCCTAGTAATAATGCTGCTGTAATAAACATATCACTTATGGTAGTGGGTTATTTTTTTAAAATAGCGTAGGTTGTTTGACTCCCAGCTTAGTTCAACAATCCAGTTGCCACGCACCAGTTCATCGCCTTCCAGTACGGTTTCACCACTTGTAAGGTCGGCCTCAAAGTCGAGCTTCATATTGTCTAGGCGCTTGAATGTAGCTTTTCCGTTTTGGACATCACTTCCGGGAATAAATACAATTAAGCGGTTGTCTTCTTGCCTTAGCGATGGTGGCGTTGCTAAATTCTCAGTGCGTTGCATTTCTTCCATGCGTCCTTGATATTGCACTTCGGCCTCGTAGTAGTTTTCTTCAATGAGGTCAGTTGATTGACGCATGGTGCCTACCACTAAAATACCGATGAATACACCGAAAAAAACAAATACCAACGCAATGGAATTCCCCCAGTGCAATCGAAATCTTGATGGTTTCTTATTCATTTTGTGCAAATTTTTAACGCGTTCGTATTAGTTCATGATTTGGTTTCGGATGAACCTTAAACCCATGCTAAGGAAAGTTATAACGCAGTCATCGAACCTTACAGACAGACATTACTTAGCCATTGGTCCGGGAAACCCTACCTTAGTTTTGCCCAATATGCTTCCGTCTTCTGACCTAATGAGTAGGGTAATGGTTTCGCGCGAACTGTTGAGGGCTTCTTTCGGAATACTTACGATCAAAATGCCTTCAGCAAAGGTTTGTACCTCGGCGGTTAGTTCACTTTTACCGGCTGGTTGCACGGTGGCTTCGGGTAAATCTTCTGCTTCAATGGTAAAGTTTTGAACCTCGGTACTTTTGTTTACAATCTTAAATTGGTACAAGTTTGTAACCATACCATTGTCATCAATTTTATAATTCGACCCGGGTAGTCTAAGTATATTGGCCTGCATGGTAGAGCGAGCAAATAATAGTCCGCCCATTACAATCAGCAAGAGCGAGAGCACAGCGGTATATAATTTCAAACGCGTGGTAAAGCGCGGTTTTTCATTATTTGAAATTTGATTCTCAGACGCGTAGCGTATAAGCCCACGTGGCTTGTTTATTTTGTCCATGATGTCGTCGCAAGCATCGATGCACGCTGTACAATTGACACACTCCAGCTGTGTGCCGTTGCGAATATCGATACCGGTAGGGCAAACGCTAACACACTGTCCGCAGTCAATGCAATCGCCTTTGCCCACAGCTTCGCGGTCTTCATTTTTACGAAACCGACTGCGCAATTCACCTCTGACTTTGTCGTAGGCAATCACGATGGAGTTGCGATCGAGCAGCACCCCTTGGAGTCGGCCATACGGACAAACTACGATGCACGCTTGCTCGCGAAACCATGCGAATACACCAAAAAAGACGGCACTAAAAATAAGCAGTGCGGTGAAGTTTCCCATGTGCGCGCGAGGGCCATCACTTACCATTTGGAACACCTGTTCACTACCCACTAAGTACATCAGGAAGACGTTGGCTATGGCAAACGATAAGACGAAAAAGATGCTCCACTTGACCAATCGGCGGCGGATTTTCTCCGCGTTCCACGGCATATTGGCAATGCGCATTTGCTGTCCGCGGTCGCCGTCGAGCCAATACTCCAGTTTGCGAAATACCATTTCCAGAAAAATGGTTTGCGGACATACCCATCCGCAAAAAATTCGTCCAAAGGCCGCGGTAAAAACCACTACAAAGATGACTCCACTGATTAGGAACATCACCAATAAGTAGAAATCCTGAGGCCAAAAAACCTGGCCGAGAATAACAAACTTTCGCTCCAGTACATTGAGCATTAAAAAGGGCTGCCCATTTATGCGAATGAATGGACCTAAAAAGAGAATGGCCAACAACCCCCAGCTCAGCCAAGTGCGGTATTTTGTAAAATCTCCCTTGGGTTTTTTGGGGTAAATAAACTTTCGTTTTCCCGATTCGTCGATGAACCCAACCGAGTCTCTGAAGGCTTCATCGTCGTATGTTGCTTTGCTCATTGTCGCATTTATTCCATTACGCTACAAAGATAAAATGACCTTTGGGATGAAATTATGACTTAAATCAGCAATGTTATTTTATTGTAGAAAACGCGTTACTTAAAACGTCCAAGCAAAGCCTGCCCCCAGTACAGATTTAAGCTGCGTACGCGGCCCTTGACCCATTGAGCCGTCTGCGCGCTCGACCGGAATCATGATGTCTTCATCGTAGATTAAGTTAAGCGCAGCGTTAAAGCTGATAAACTTTGTGATTTTCCAGAAAAAGAGAACCTCTGCGTTGACGTCGAGATTTTGCGGTTTTCTCTCGGGATCGGAGTAATTGGAGAACAGATCCAAACGCGTTTGAAAGTTGATTTTGTCGTTGAGCTTTTCACGATAAAATATATTCACGTATGCTCCGGCTTCAAAGCGGTGTCGGTCGCCCGGATTGGCCAAACCGTACATTTGTCTTTGAGAGAGAGAATCATTAAAGACAAAGGTGTGTTTAGCCGTTGCGGGTGACATATACACCACCAACCGATTGCTCGGCTTATAGGTAATTCCCAAGCCGTATACCAAATAAGCCGGCGCCATAAAGTCTGAGATAATTGTTCCTGAACCAGGCGCATCTTCTCCTTCAAAAAACTGCGTACGGAAACTCGCCAATGAAGAGACGTTCCAATCATCCGTAAACTTGTAGTTGTAGTTGGTTTGAAAATCGATGCGGTCGTCCATTTTAAACGCCACACCATCTTGGCGGTTAAGACCGTAGGCCATGACCAAGTTGGTAACCAAACTGGATCGTCCTTGGTTGTAAATTGGGGTAATGTTAAAAATTGCAGCACCGGCTGCGACATTGGCGCCACCGGCTTGCCAGTTTTGAAGCATGATGGAGCTTGCGGTTACCGAGAAAGAACCATTGATGGTCCAACCGGTATCTTGTTTTGCTTTTTCAGCCAACTTTTCCGCTTGTTCGCGCATTTTTTGCGCATTTTCTGCTTCGGTTTGGGCAAAAGATGTCATCGTGCATACTGTGAATAGCACGGAGAATAGATGATTGTATTTCATAATTCGGCTTTGTTAAAAGAGTCTATGTATGTTTAAATGATGAGCGTGAAGAGTCATCATGTTGTGGTTGAGATGGTTAGTTGAACGGCTATTTTGCCTTAAACTGTTTAATGGCATTTTTGGTAAAATCGCTGAGCACCAATTTTCCACTAATGGCAGCGCGTTCGGCTAAGAGGTCGTCCCAGTGTTCGGTGCCATGCCAAAAAATGCGTTTGAGCTCCATCATGGCTTCGGGATTGGAATTGGCCAGTTTTTCGGCAAGCTGTTCGATGTGGTTGTCCATTTCCTCGGCGGTGTCAAAGACGTCGTTGTAGATCCCTTTTTCACGTGCCCAGTTGGCGTCTTTCCACTCCGTTGCGTTGATGGCCAAGGCGCTCATTGCACTCAGTCCTGCTTTGCGTTCTACCGCGGGGCCAACCACAAATGGCCCAATACCTACGGCCAATTCCGAAAGTTTTACCGCGGCGTGTTTGGTGGCAAAACAATAATCAAACGACGAGGCCACACCAACACCACCACCGACGGCTTTGCCCTGTACGCGGCCAATGATGAGCTTTGAGGTTTTGCGCATGGCATTGATTACTTTGGCAAAGCCACTGAAGAAGGTCAAACCGTCGTCTGTGTTGTCGATGGCCAGTAATTCATCAAAGCTGGCGCCGGCACAGAACGCACGATCTCCGGCGGAGCGAACAACGATCACGCGAACGTCGCTGTTGTTATCGGCTTCGGCAATGGTGTTGGCTAGTTTATCTAAAATTGCCCCGGGTAAGGAGTTGCTGGCAGGGTGGTAGAATTCTATGGTACCTATGTGGTTGTTGATGCTGAGT
Source organism: Cryomorphaceae bacterium (assembly GCA_007116495.1). GTDB lineage: Bacteria > Bacteroidota > Bacteroidia > Flavobacteriales > Schleiferiaceae > CSBr16-58. Next base: position 4,655 of record SKIJ01000022.1, read on the forward strand.
GTAACGTTACCTTGCGTCATATGTATTGCTTTTCGCGTTTATAAAAAATCACCTAACAGTATCACCTTTGGTGGTGTCTGCAATGGTTGAGTCTTGAATTGGCAAATGTATAGAATCAGAGGGAATATCTCTAATGGATTCCAAAAAGGCATCGATCTCGTTGAGCCGACGGATTACGCGATCGTGCACCACCAGCATGAGGTCGGGGTTTTGGTTGTAGAACGAAAACGAATGGTCGAACGCTTTTTTGTCGAGCCCGTATTTTTCGTAAATGGCCTCGTAAAAGTCAACGATGTGTGCTTCGTTATACATTTTTGATCCACCGGCTCTACCACCTTCCGCGAGGTGCACATCCACCATGATGTCTACCATGGTATCCATGCCCAATACATCGGAGGGAATATCCTTAGGAGGGATTTTACAGGCAGATAACAATATGCTAACGGCGATTAAACGCCAAAGCTTTGCCATGGGGTTCGGGTTTTATACGTCCATTTTCAAAGGCAACTTTGCCGTTGACTATGGTGTGGGTGATTTTAGCTTTAAAATTGGTTCCTTCAAACGGCGACCAACCGCATTTATAGAGAATGTTGGACTCGTTTACGGTCCATGGTGTGCTTGGGTGAACCAATACCAAATCGGCAAAATACCCTTCGCGTACAAAACCTCTTTGGTTTATGTCGAAGAGAATGGCGGGGTTGTGACACATTTTTTCCACGATGCGTTCCAAGGATATTTTTCCTTTGTGGAAAAATTCAAACATGGCGGTAAGGGCGTGCTGCACCAGTGGTCCACCGGAGGGGCACTCCCAAAGGTCTTTCGACTTTTCTTCGCGAGTATGGGGTGCGTGGTCTGTGGCAATGATGTCGATGCGATCGTCGAG
>SKIJ01000105.1 GCA_007116495.1 Cryomorphaceae bacterium
CTAGTTTTTACAGTACGGCACACACCGAACCAAATGACTTTCCCGATGAATTACGGGGCAAACACATCATGTTGTACGCCGGTAGTTTGGGGTTGATGGACGATTGCATGCAAATCATCGAGGCCGCACGCTTGCTGAATGAGGACGACAACATCGTGGTTGTCTTTGCCGGCGAAGGGGTGGAGCGCGATGTTTTGGAGGCCGCGTGTGCCAACTTCGGCCTAACCAACGTGCACTTTACCGGCTTGCTTCCCAAAACCGACATCATCAAATGGTTTTTTCTTTCCAGCGCGAGTCTGGTGACCTTTAAAAACCTGCCGGTGTTGAGCAGCAATTCGCCCAACAAGATGTTTGATTCCTTTGCCGCCGGTGTGCCGGTGATTCAAACCACAACCGGCTGGATAAAACACCTCATTGAAGAGGAAAATTGCGGCATCAACGTACCGCCCAACGATCCGGTTGGGCTTGCCGATGCCATGCGGCGTTTGGCAAACGACAAAGCGGAGCGCATGACTATGGCGCACAACGCACTGGAATTGGCCAAAAACCGGTTTAACCGCGATCGCTTGGCGCGGGATTACATCCTTGCCATCGATAGACTGGTAGACTACAAAGACAAACGATTGCTACAACGCCAAAATGCCCCACTATGAAAACCGTTTTACTCACCGGTGCCAGCGGGTTTTTGGGGCGGGTACTCTTGAACGAAATGGCGCACAAGCATAAAGTGATTACCCTCGGACGACGAGAGTCGGATATTGCCTGGGGCATCCCTCAACCACTTAATCCCTTACCACCCGTAGATTGCGTGGTGCACGCTGCAGGATTGGCACATCAAATGCGTGCAAAACCAAATGCCGACGCGGCCATGATGACAATCAATGACACCGGAACCCGGTTGTTATTAAAGGCATTGGAGGTCAATCCACCGCGGCAGTTTGTGTTCATCAGTACGGTTGCCGTATACGGTCGGGATGAAGGAGAAAACATTGACGAATCGCATCCGTTGAATGGCGTAAGTGCGTATGCACGATCCAAAATAGCCGCTGAAAAAGCAGTGTTAGCATGGGGAGCGTTCCATAATGTTCACACATTAGTATTGCGCTTACCGCTGATAGCCGGTGTCAATCCGCCGGGAAACCTTGCAGCGATGATTCGCGCCATTCGCAAGCGGTATTACGTGCGCATCGGGAAGGGCACATCTCGAAAATCAATGGTAGGAGCCCGCGCTGTAGCGTCGTTTATCGCGGGTTTAAAGGGAAACGAAAGCGGTGTGTACAACCTCACCGACGGCGTTCACCCCACCGTGAGTGCGATAGAGGTGCGCATGGCGCAACAGCTCAAGCGACGTGTCAAATCCGTACCACTTGGTTTGGCCGCCGCCATGGGGCGTATTGGCGATCGCCTACCCGCCAGCCCTGTCAATACCATGCGCATACGAAAACTCACCGGTACACTCACCTTTTCCGACGAAAAAGCGCGATCGGAGCTGAATTGGAAACCTGATCCCGCTCTAAACGAATTAATGATTAATGAGAAAAACCTGTAACCTCTTATACATAGGTAATGCTTTGTCGAAGCATGGTGTAACACCAACCACAGTTGAAACGTTATCCGAACGTTTTCAAGTTGATATTGACGTGACGGTATCATCAAGAATGAAAAATAAGGTTTTGAGAATTTTTGACATGTGGTATGCCGTGTGGAAAAACAGATCAAAAGCGGACGTTGTACTTATCGATACGTACAGTGATTCTGCTTTTTTTTATGCTAAAACCTGTGGAAAATTATGCCGCGTTTTGAATGTCCCTTACATAGCATTCCTTCACGGGGGGAATCTTCCAAAGAGATTCAATAGTAGCCCTGAATCCTCAAAAAAATATTTAGAAGGTGCACAAGATATTGTCAGTCCCTCCGGTTATTTGAAACACGCAGTAGATACGCATTTTGGCCTTGATGCTAACATCATTCCCAATTATATTGACATCGAAAATTATCCGTTTAAAAAGGTTGAAGATTTTTCAAGTATAAACATTCTTTGGGTGCGATCGTTTCACCAAACTTACAGGCCAGTAATGGCTGTAGATCTACTTTCTATTTTGCGAACGAAAGGGTTTGATGCACGACTCACCATGATTGGCCCAGATAAAGACGGGTCAATGGAAGAGACAAGAAAACGATCCGCAGAATTGGGGTTAGATTCATATTTGACTATTACCGGTAGATTGTCGAAGAAAGACTGGATAGCACTTGCGGCATCGCATAACGTATTCCTCAATACAACATCAATTGACAACACACCCGTGAGTGTAATGGAGGCAATGGCCTTGGGGTTACCTGTCATTACAACTAAAGTGGGTGGTATACCGCATCTTTTTCAAGACGGCAAGGAAGGAATAATGGTTCCGGATGCAACAGCTGAACGCTTGGCAGATGTTGTGACTTCTTTGTCAAAATCACCGCAAACCGTAGCTTCGTTGTCTGTTGCAGCTAGGAAAAAAGCAGAGGAGTGGGATTGGAGTGTGGTTCGAAAACGTTGGATGGACTTATTTTTTAAATACATTAAAAACAAATAATAATCAATTGGAAAAAAAGGATTATCTAACATGACTATTTTGATATGAACCTAACAGAAAACATTTTTTTACCCTTAGGAGATTTTTTACTCAACACAACATATATTAAACACTTAAAAAATATTAGGAATATTGAGAAAAACAGTTTAGTACAAAACAATTCAATTCAGGAGAAAAAATTGTGTCAAGTTTTAAATTATGCAACCAAGCACTCGCGGTATTATCAGTCATTAAATGTGATTAATAAATCAGGGCAACATCCAACTCAATGGTTAAATCAATTTCCCGTGTTGAAAAAAAAGCAACTTAGGGAGAACATTGATTCGATTGTGACAAGGAACGATTTATCGTCGTTAGATTCTATAAAATCAAGTGGTTCAACGGGGCCTCACGGCGTTGTCTATTTTGATAAAAACGAAATATCCATACCTAGAGCAATACAAACACTCTGGTGGGAGTGGGCAGGGTTTCAGTTTGGGAACACGATACTTCAAACAGGTATTTCAACTAATAATAGAAGCAAAATTAAAAGAATAAAAGATGTTCTGTTGAAGACCAACTATGTATCTGCTTTTTCGCATAATGAGAATGAAATACTCGAGGAGTTGAGAAAACTTCAACACAAAAATCGCGATCATTTTTTTGGATATGCCTCCAGTCTTTATTTATACGCTAAAATTGCAAGTGAAAACAATATTGAAAACGTGCGTTTTAAGTCAGTGAGTTCGTTTGGAGAAATGATGCTGCCGCATTATAGGTCACTTATTGAGAATGTTTTTAATACAAAGGTATTCAACACGTATGGATGTTCTGAAGGGCTCATGGTAGCTGCAGAGTGTGAACATGGACATTATCACATTATGAACACCCACGTGATTGTCGAATTGTTGGATGAAAATGATTTAGAAATACAAGAAGGTGAATATGGTCGTGTTGTTTTAACAAGTCTAGATAATTTTACTACTCCCCTTATCCGATACGAAGTTGGAGACATAGCATTAAAATCATCTAAAATGTCTTGTGAATGCGGAAGACCTTTTCCAATACTTGGTGAGGTATTAGGTAGAACGACAGAGTTATTAAAAACGCCACATGGGCATTTTATAACTGTTCAAACAGTTGTGCGAGTAATGAAACACGTCGAAGGTATTGATCAATTTAAATTCATTCAAACAACTCCCGATTCGTTCGTTTTGGAATACAAACCATCAAATGATTTTAAGAAGGAAAATTTAAACGATGTCGTATTGTTTTTTGAGAGAGAAATTTTCGAGAAGTTGTCGATTTCGTTTGAAGAAAAAACAAAAATTGAACCGGCGCCTAGTGGTAAGGTACAATTGATAAAATCACTAATTTCATAAGGCTTATCTTTGATTTTTCAGTGGTTGAACTGGTGAAGTTCAAGAGAAAAGCAAAGCTTGCGGAAGTTAGTCGCATTGCGCTGACCACAACGAAACTACCGAACTTTAAAGTCACCCACAAATAAACAGTAAACCAATCTAAAACCTATTAACATGAAACAGTTCGAAGACCTTGGACAAATGGAAATTTTCCCAATAACTATTGGACAGTATCGTCTGACAAATTACGATAAAATTCGTGCGGGACTCATCAATACCATCAATCAAGAGCGAAAAAATAATAAAGGCGTTACCATATCGAATTACGGTGGTTGGCAATCGGATAAAGATTTGTTTGAGAGAGATATTGAATCAATTAGAATGTTTAAAGATGCGTTGACGGAAACATGCATTGATTTTTTATCTAAAGTACACAGTATTAATGTGTCCAAAAATGATTTTGAATTTGATATATGGGCAAACGTCAATGTAAAAGGTAATTCAAACCTTTCGCACGATCACACAGCAAATAACAACCATTGGTCCGGGGTGTTTTATCTTGAAACATCCAACGACGCATCTGTTAGAGGAAATACTATTTTTGAAGACAGGCATTATGCTTCATCAGGAGTTACAACTAACAGGATGCCTATGCTAAAAAATGGGCTCCCCAGAGAAGAGCAAATGGTTCCAGAGGCAGGTAAACTAATTTTTTTTCCCGGAACGTTGTGGCATAGAGTTGAAGAGTACAAAGGTGATGATGAGCGTATTACAATAGCTTATAATTTTAGAGTACCCAAGTTAGAAAATTATGATTTTGATGCTGCAAAGAAGTCGAGCGCATTTAAAAATTTCATGTGGTATAACTTTAGGGGGGTGATGAGATTATTGGCATTTGTTAAAAATAAAGTTGGCTTTTAGAAAAATATAACTGATAATATACCTTTATAGTGAATCCAACATGCATGTTGTTATTCTCATTAAGTATCTAAGTTATCAAAATGAAACAAGATGTTCTGATAGTTTCAGTATATAAATTTGTTAAAAGGTGCTTTATGTATAAAAATAAATAATTTGAAGTGATGTGTTGAAAAAATGCATAAGTTAAAAACAGCAATCTTTAAAACGTTGGACGCTATTCCATCAGCGTTGGGATACCAAATTTATCATTTTTTACAACGCATGGTTGAGCGCAATCTCTCCCAAACCGTGGCGGTCAATCAAAAGTCGTTGGATAAGGCCACTCAAATGCTCGAGCAGGTAGGGGAGCGGTTTGAGGGAAAGTGCGTGCTCGAAATCGGTTCCGGCTGGATGCCATTGATGCCTTACTTAATGCTTGCAGAAGCGAAGGTCAAAAGTATTCATACCTACGATTTGAATGAGCACTATTCATCGCGTTCCATTCGTAAACTAAACCAATTTGCGCTTTCTAATGGCTGGTCGTTGCCCATGGACGTGTTGCTTTCTTCCACTTACCCCGATACGGTGCGCTATTATCCCAAGACGAACATCATTTCGGCAAACTTACCACCGGATGTAGACATCGTTTTCTCCCGATTCGTTCTGGAACATATTACCCCAAACGATCTGCTGGCCATGCACGAGAA
>SKIJ01000082.1 GCA_007116495.1 Cryomorphaceae bacterium
ACCCCACGTCCAACGGCTTTCAGGATATTGCCTTAAAGGGCTTAACACCTCAATCGACCTGTGAGATTACACTCTTTGACCTACATGGCAAACAGGTACGGCAGGTATATTCCGGTCGTGTTGAAAACAGTGAACTTCAGCTTCGTGTGGATTTGCGTGATTTGGCTGCGGGGAACTATGTGTATCGGGTGCAAACGGAAAAGGGGGTGATTCAGAAGAAAGTGGTGGTGTATTGACGCTTAGAGAGTCAGCCCATTACGCATCCGGCATGGTCTTATGGATGACGAGTGCATGCGGCAGCGTAATCAACGACAGCAAGACAAACAAAAACGCCGGGGTTAATTCAAAAAAATAGGCCAGCAGAGCAAGTAAGGCCGCGGCAAAAAACGTATACACCAACATAGTCAACCAAAACACAATGCTATTGGCACTATCGCTGTGCTCGTAAACTTCCTTTTGTTGGAAGAGCGAAGGGAGCGCGTGCCAAACGACGAACGCCATGAGAAACCCCTCCAACAGTGGTGTAAACCAAAACCACAGAATCAATAAGCCCCATTGCAGAAGAAGGAAAACAAACGCCTTCCCTTGCTCCGTTTTAAACACATGCACAAGATGCACCATCAGCAGTAAACCGCTAAGCGCATAAAAGGTGGTCTGCACATTCGCAATGGAAGGCATGGACATCATATCGGCAAAAATGGCAAAGGCCTCTTCCATGTGAATGGTCACGGGAATAAGAATGAAAAGCAGTCCCCAGATCAGCGGCTTGAGATGATACCATTGTTTGCTTTCAAAAATGGTTTCCCCAAAGTGAAGCACACTGATGCCCATAAACAGCAGAAGCGCCAGCACCGGCCATCCGTACCACAGCAGGGCATAAAGCAAAATGACAGATATGTATACGGCGAGAAAAACAGTTAGCTTTTTAAAGCGTGTATGCCGACGGTGCAGCACATCAACTGCGCCGTGTGGAATTCCTACCAAAATGAGGAATGCCGCCGATATGTAGAGCATAGCATTGTTGTCGATGAGTAGTAACAACAGTAGTAAACCCAGCTGGGCAATTAATAGTACGCGAAATAATGGTCTGTGCAGTAAACTCATAACAAATCGCGTATGGCAGCTTTTAAAAAAAGACCCTTGGGTAAAACTTTAAAAATGCGCCATTCCTCGATAAAGTTGGTTTGCTCATCGAGGAATTTTAATACGAGCGCATGAGGAACGCGTTCAAACAGTCTGCTAAAAATATCTTTTCCTCTGCCGGGAAAGCGCTTTAAAACATCCAACAACAATCGGTCGTAAAAGCGAAACCGCCATTTTCGATAGGTGGTGGGAATAGGCGAATTGTTGACAAGTGCCTGAACAATCTTTTCGGCGTGCTCTTTTGCTCGAATAAAGGTGTAACCCGTAGATGGTTTAGTGGCCCCCGCTACCGTTCCAATGGGGACGATGCGTTGGTGTTTTGGGTGGTGCTTTTTCTTCGCATCTAATTCAGCTGTCATGGGAATGGCGCCTGACTCTACGTCGATGATTTTGAAATGGGCACCTTTGAGGTACTCGTCGCGTAGAGAACATGCTTGTTGCTCCGTAATGGGTTTCCGAGCAAATCGTGTTACCTCTACGAGTGCTTTGGTTTTGCTCAATGGCAATACGTAGACGAATTGGGTGTAGGATTGTTGCGGAATGGAAAAATCCATCATGCGAATTTCCTCGTCGTTGAAGTAGGGGGAATCAAACTCGAGGTACCACCCGAAAAACGACTGGCAAAATGTGGGTGATGGCGTCTTTGATTTTTCAGGAATGGATGTCATTACATAGTCGGCTGTGTAGGTTGCAGTTTTTGTTTTGACGTGAACAACACTCCCTATTTGTGTACATTCCTCTACCTCTTCGTAAAAGATGGGTATATTGCTCAGGGTATGCTTGTAGAAGTAGGAAGAACGAATGATGCGATAGGTATAGGGTGCTAAGGTGTAGGTTTTGCCGTTGTGGTTGTTTGCCGTCCATTGGCGTTGCGTTAACGCATTCAATACATCGTCTTCATGACCCCAAAAGCACCAAGTTCGGTCATTGCCTTTACGATCATCCCGTTCAATACATGCCACACTGCCCATCCATTTTGGTGCAGTTTTTACAATGGACTCTCCGAGCCATCTGCCGGAGGCGCCTCCTCCGAGAATAAGTATGTGAAAGTGTTGTGGCAATGCGTAAAAGAATTACGCACATAACACTACAGCTTAAATAACTGTTCGTTTTAAGGTGCAGAGATCGTGAATTATGCCGCTTTGCACCCTGTCGACTTTTTGTTTACACTAAACCCAGCCCCAGCTCTTCCAGTTGCTCAGCATCTATGGTCGACGGCGACTCGATCATCAAATCTCTTCCGGCGTTGTTTTTCGGGAACGCAATAAAGTTTCGGATGTTTTCTTGTCCGCCCAAAATGGCCACTAAGCGGTCGAGGCCAAAGGCTATGCCCCCGTGAGGTGGTGCGCCGTATTCGAACGCCTGCATGAGGAAGCCAAATTGCGCTTCGGCGTCTTCTTTTGAAAATCCAAGCAGTTCAAACATGGTGGATTGAAGTTCGCGATTGTGGATACGTATGGAACCGCCACCAATTTCGTTCCCGTTGAGGACGAGGTCGTAGGCGTTGGCACGTACGCTTCCCGGATCGCTTTTTAGCAACGCTATATCTTCCGGTTTGGGAGAGGTGAACGGGTGGTGCATGGCGTGCCAGCGGTCGCTTTCGTCGTCTTTCTCCAATAAGGGGAAATCGACAACCCAAAGAGGTGCAAACTCCATGGGATTGCGCAAACCGAGCATATTGCCCAAGTGCAGTCTGAGTTCCCCCAATGCTTTCCGCGCGCGATAGCCCTCATCCGCAATGAGTAAAATCAAATCTCCGCTGGTGGCGTTCATTTCATTTTTCCACTGGTTGAGCTGCTCGGCAGTAAAAAACTTGTCAACCGATGATTTTATCGGGTCGTTGCACTTTACCCACACCAATCCTTTAACGCCAATTTGCGGGCGTTTGACAAAGTTAATCAGTTTGTCGATTTCTTTTCTGCTCATGGAGGCACCGTCTTTAACAACAATTCCGCCTACATATTCTGCTTGGTCAAAGACTTGAAATCCCTTGTTTTGTGCGAGATGTGTAATATCCGTAAGGGTCATGTCAAAGCGAATATCGGGCTTGTCAATACCGTACGTTTCCATGGCATCTGCGTAGGTTATGCGCGGAAAGGGTTTCTGCATATCAATGTTGACGATCTTCTTTAGAAGCGCTTTTGTGAGTCCCTCAAAGGTATTGAGAACATCTTCCTGTTCTACGAACGCCATTTCGCAATCAATTTGCGTGAACTCCGGTTGTCTGTCGGCGCGGAGGTCTTCATCGCGAAAACAGCGAACGATTTGAAAATATTTATCGTATCCACTAACCATCAATAACTGCTTAAAGGTTTGTGGCGATTGGGGCAACGCGTAAAAGTGACCGGGGTGCATGCGCGACGGAACAACGAAATCGCGCGCGCCTTCCGGAGTTGACTTAATTAAATAAGGTGTTTCAATTTCGAGGAAGTCTTGTTCGGACAAATAGTTGCGCACCTCCATGCTCACGTTATGACGCAATTTGAGGGCCTGTTGCAGCGGTGCGCGTCGAAGGTCGAGATAACGGTACGTCATGCGCAGTTCTTCTCCGCCATCTGTGTCTTGTTCGATGGTAAACGGTGGTGTTTTACTGCTGTTGAGAATGGTTAATGCTTCGGCAACAACTTCAACATCGCCCGTAGGTAAATTGGGGTTCTTTGATTGGCGCTCTACGACCTTACCGGTGATTTGCACAACAAATTCACGACCGAGTTTTTTGGCATTTGCGAAAACATCGGGATGTTCATTGTCTATAAAACTCAACTGGGTTATCCCGTAACGGTCGCGTAAATCGATAAAAATTTGACCGCTCATCACCCGACTTCTTTGTACCCAGCCGGATAGAGTAACTTCATTTCCAATATGTTCACCGCGTAGTTCACCGCAGTTATGACTTCTATACATAATGTATTGTTTTGAGGCTGCGAAGTTAGTGGGCAATCAGCACGTAATGAAGTCAAATGTTTATTTGAGGAGTATACTATAAGCATATACATATTACGTAGCTCGTCACGGTCTATTACTCATCGATGTATATCATGTTGTTAATTCAGCGTTCGGGTTTTAAAAAACAACTTCTCAACAGGTACCTGTTTATATACTGCCATATTTTAGCACCTAAATCGATTTTAAGTTTTTTGTAAATGTTGTCGTATTTACCTCATAAAATTTAGACATTTCGCTTGTATCAGTTCAAAAGAAAAAAAGGAGAATTGCAGTGATGACCAAAAGTATTTAGAATGATTTTAAATTGATTTAGCCATACGTACTTTCCCTTATCTAATCTTGTCTTGTGACTTAAATTTGCAAACGTTTTTACCAACACAGACACTCTGTGATATCAACAATATGATTAAGACATCAATGAACAAGCAACGCCTTTTTTACCGTCTTTTTATCGGACTGTTTTTCGCGTCATCGGTTGTTTTTGCCCAAGACGAAGCCGATTTGCCTGGTGATCCCGACAATGGAAAGAAACTTTTCAACGCTCAGTGTGGCGCTTGTCACAAGCTTGACAAGAAAATGGTTGGTCCTGCCTTAGGTGGTGTCGCCGATAAGTATTCCATGGATTGGATTATTGCGTGGACGCAAAATAACGCTGAGCTTCGTGCCAGCGGGGATAAAGATGCCATCGCAATTTTTGAGGAGTATAATGGTGCTATTATGCCGGCATTCCCCAACTTAAGTGAGCAAGACATTAAAGATATTGTCGCTTACACCATTCGTGGCGATAAGAAAAAAGCGCCTTCAGGAGATGGGGAAGAGATTGCTGCGGCTCCTGCAGCTGGTGGTGATGACGGAATGAATATGTGGGTGATTTTAGGATTATCCATCTTTTTAATTGTTCTCATCGCCATTTTGGCAAAAGTTAAAAACACGCTTAAAGTTATAAAGGGAGAGCCCACGTCTACGTTACTTGAAGATGCAAGTGTGTTTACCAAAATAGCTGTCCGCAATCAAAAGGTCATTGCAGTCGCCACAGTTGTTGTTGCGGTTTTCTTGTTGCAACAAGTGTATTGGGGGCTTATGAGTGTCGGTGTAGAGGAAGGCTACGAGCCTGAGCAACCCATCGCATTTTCGCATGCTTTGCATGCCGGTGAAAATCAAATTGATTGTCAGTACTGTCACTACGGTGCTGAAAAAGGTAAGCACTCTAACATTCCTTCTGCGAGTTTATGTATGAACTGCCATACCTATATACAAGAGGGGCCGAAATACGGAGAAAAGGAAATCGATAAAATTTACGCCGCAGTAGGGTTCGATCGCGAATCGAATCAGTACATCGACGGCTACGAGGTTAAACCCGTTAAATGGGTACGCATTCACAATCTTCCTGATTTGGCTTATTTCAGCCATGCGCAACACGTCAATGCAGGTAACATCGAATGTCAAACCTGCCACGGACCGGTTGAAGAAATGGAAGTGTTGTATCAATACTCGCCTCTTACAATGGGGTGGTGTATCAACTGTCACCGTGAATCTGAAGTGGACGTTGAAAACAACGGATACTACGAAGAAATGCACGGAAAGCTTAAAGAAAAGCACAATACAGACAAGATTACTGTCGACATGATTGGTGGTCTTGAGTGTGGAAAATGTCACTATTAAAATAAACCCATCGCATCGATATGGCATCAGATAAAACCTATTGGAAGGGTATAGGGGAATTGGAAAACCCCGAATTGGCACAAAAACTTCAGGCCAATGAATTTCCACAAGACATCCCTGTGGATGAGTTTTTGACCGAACAAGAGTCAAACTCAACCAGCACAACGCGTCGAGATTTTCTCAAGTTTCTCGGTTTTTCAACAGCAGCAGCTACACTAGCTGCGTGTGAAGCACCGGTAGTTGAGTCCATTCCTTACGTCGTTGCTCCCGATAAACTTGTCCCCGGTATCGCGAGTTACTATGCGTCAACTTATGACGATGGTTACGACTATGCATCACTGTTGGTGAAAACCCGTGAAGGTCGTCCCATTAAAGTTGATGTGAACCCCGATGCCGATTACAAAGGAGATGTCAATGCTCGTGTTCACGCTTCCGTACTGAATCTTTACGATGCAACGCGTGTACAAGCACCCCACAAGAACGGCGAAGAAACAAGTTGGTCAACGTTAGATAAGGACGTTGTAAAGGCACTCAACAATGCTCAGGCTTCTGGCAAACGCATCGTTGTGCTGACCAGCTCGGTAAACAGCCCATCTGCAAAAAAGGCCATTCAAACCTTAACAGATAAATACGAAACCGCATCTCATGTAAGTGTTGATGCCTTTTCATACAGTCAAGCCTTAGACGCAAGCGAAGCGGTTTTCGGCACCCGTCGTTTTCCGTTTTTTGACCTTTCAAAAGCCGACCGAGTTGTATCAATTGGTGCTGACTTCCTAGGTCAATGGATCGGACAAGGCGTGTCTAAAGCTTACGCTGAGCGTCGTAAGCCCGGAAAAGATATGTCGCGCCACATTCAGATTGAGGCCAATATGTCGCTTACGGGTTCCAATGCCGACGTTCGCTACAGAGTTAAACCTTCAGAATACGGAGCAGTTTTAGCAGGCATCTATAATCGCGTAGCAACTGCTGCCGGAGAGCCCACCATCAATGCACCGAAAAGCTCCATTGATTCAAAATTAGACGATATTGCCAAGGACTTAATCGCCAAGCGCGGTAAGTCACTTGTTCTTTGTGGTACAAACGACATCAACAATTGGATGCTGTCTTACGCCATCAATGAGCTGTTGGGTAACTTTGGTACAACCATTAGTACTACTACATTCAGCAACTTGAGAAATGGCAACGATGCCGACTTCACTCAGTTGTTGGCAGATATGAAAGGCGGTAAGGTTGGTGTACTCATCATGGCACAAACCAATCCTGTTTACAATAATGCTAAAGGAGCTGAATTTGCCGAAGCACTATCAAAGGTAGACTGTACTGTTGCCTGCTCCGACAAACAAGATGAAACCGCTTCCAAAGCAACTTATTTATGTCCCACCCCACATGCATTAGAAAGTTGGGGTGATAGTGAACCGTTCGATGGTCACTACAGTTTTATGCAGCCAACCATTCGTCCGTTGTTTGACACGCGCCAATGGCAACACTGCATGCTGCACTGGGCAGGAGAAACCACTGATTACGCATCCTTCGTGAAGTCTAATTGGACAGATTGGAACATGAATGTGGATAAGGTTCTTCACGACGGTTATCACACAAAATCCATTGAACCAACATCCGATGTCACGGCAAGCGCTGTTGATAAGTTGGCTTCCGTAAAAGTGGGCAAGCCTTCGCAAGGGATGGAAGTCGTTCTTTACGAAAAAACCGGTATTGGCGTAGGTAACTTATCCAATAACCCATGGTTACAGGAGTTACCTGACCCAATCAGCCGTGTGAGCTGGGATAACTACATTACGATGTCGGCTGTCCAAGCCAACGACATGGGCTTGCGCAACAAAACCCGTTCAAATGGAGCGATTGACGGTAACTATGTAACGGTAGTAGCCGGTGATGTTCGCATTGAAAACGTTCCTGTATTGATTCAACCAGGTCAGGCCAACGATACAATCGGCCTAGCCGTTGGATACGGTCGCGATGGTGTTGGTCTTGCGGGTGATGGTGTGGGTGTTAATGCATTCCCTCTTTCTGTGAACGGTGCCCACAACGTCGCTGATGTGAAAATTGAAACGCAAGACGGCTGGCATCCTTTTGCTTGTGTTCAATTACACCACACAATGATGGGGCGTCGTATTGTTCAGGAAGTTACCTTAGATACGTTCTTGAATGAGCCGGCAACAACAGAAAATCATAGAGGTTGGAATGAGCGTACTCAGTTTGAAACCCTCGGTGAGAAAATGACGGCCGACAAGGCTAATCTATGGACCGATTTTGATCACGAAACCGGTCACTTCTGGAACATGTCGATTGACTTGAACATGTGTACCGGTTGTGGAGCTTGTGTGATTGCTTGTCATGCCGAAAACAACGTTCCCGTAGTAGGGAAAGAAGAAATTCGCATGAGCCGTGATATGCATTGGTTGCGTATCGACCGTTACTACAGCAGTAACATGACAAAGGCACGTGCAGAGGAAGAAGGAGTGGGTGCCATTAAAATGTACGCGGAAATGGAAGTTCCTTCCGAAAGTCCGGAAGTTGTATTCCAGCCCATTATGTGTCAGCATTGTAATCATGCTCCGTGTGAAACAGTATGCCCTGTAGCAGCTACAGTTCACTCTGCTGAAGGTTTAAACCACATGGCTTACAACCGCTGTATTGGAACGCGTTACTGTGCCAACAACTGTCCTTACAAGGTACGTCGCTTTAACTGGTTTAGATACAGCGAAAACCCAGAAGCGTTTGGTGTGAATTACGCCTTAAACGATGACTTGGGCAAAATGGTCCTCAACCCGGATGTTACCGTTCGTGCACGTGGTGTAATGGAGAAGTGTAGCTTCTGTATTCAGCGCATCCAGCTCGGTAAGTTGGAAGCGAAGAAAGACGGACGCAAAGTAAACGATGGAGACGTACAGACAGCTTGTATGCAAGCTTGTGATACCGGAGCCATTCAGTTTGGTGATGTCAACGACCCCGAAAGTAAAGTTGCAGAGCTTAAGAAAGACAAGCGCATGTATCATTTGCTCGAGGATGTTGGAACAAAACCATCTGTGTTCTATCAAACCAAAGTAAGAAACAAAAACGCCTAACAACCCACTTTAATCAGACGTTACGATGCATTATGAATCTCCCGTTAGAGAACCGCTGATTACCGGTGATAAGTCGTACCACGACATCACCGTAGATGTAGCGAAACCAATTGAAACCAATGCACCTCGTTCATGGTGGATTGCCCTTTCAATTTCCTTAATTGCCTTTTTATGGGGCGTTGGTTGTATCCTTTATACCATTGGTACCGGTATTGGTACATGGGGTTTGAACCGTACAGTAAACTGGGCTTGGGATATTACAAACTTCGTTTGGTGGGTAGGTATTGGTCACGCGGGTACGCTTATTTCCGCAGTACTTCTACTCTTCCGCCAAAAGTGGCGTATGTCGATCAACCGTTCAGCCGAGGCGATGACCATTTTTGCAGTTGTGCAAGCAGCATTATTCCCCGGTATTCACATGGGACGTATATGGTTGGCCTATTTCGTGTTTCCCATTCCCAACCAATTCGGTTCGCTGTGGGTGAATTTTAACTCGCCGCTACTGTGGGACGTATTTGCGATTTCAACCTATTTCTCGGTTTCCTTGGTGTTCTGGTATGTAGGACTCATTCCTGACTTCGCCATGCTTCGCGATCGCGCCATTCGCCCGGTTCAAAAGCACATTTATTCTATTCTTTCATTCGGATGGGGTGGTAAAGCGAAACACTGGCAACGTTTTGAAGAAGTGTCTTTGGTTTTGGCAGGTTTAGCCACTCCGTTGGTACTTTCAGTACACACCATTGTATCTATGGACTTCGCAACTTCGGTGATTCCAGGATGGCATACTACCATATTCCCACCATATTTTGTTGCCGGTGCAATTTTCTCCGGTTTCGCAATGGTGCAAACGCTACTCATCATCATGCGCAAAATGTTTAAGATGGAAGACTACATTACCATCCAACACATAGAAATGATGAACATCATTATTATGGTAACTGGTTCTATTGTTGGTATTGCATACATTACGGAGTTGTTTATGGCGTGGTATTCCGGTGTTGAATACGAGCAATATGCCTTCCTCAACCGTGCTACTGGCCCTTATTGGTGGGCATACTGGTCGATGATGACGTGTAACGTGTTCTCTCCACAGTTCATGTGGTTTAAAAAATTGCGCACCAGCATTATGTTTACCTTTATCATTTCCATAGTGGTAAACATCGGTATGTGGTTCGAGCGCTTCGTGATTATTGTAACGTCACTACACCGCGATTACTTACCATCTTCTTGGACAATGTTTAGTCCATCTTTCGTCGATATTGGAATCTTCATTGGAACCATTGGTTTCTTTTTCGTGCTCTTCTTGCTCTATGCCCGTTCATTCCCGGTAATTGCACAAGCTGAATTGAAAACCATTTTAAAGTCCTCCGGAGAAAATTATAAAAAACTTCAAGAACAAGATCATGGCAAACACTAACAAATCTGTTATCAGTGCGCTCTACAACGATGATGATGTCATGTTAAAGAGCATCAAACCATTGCGCGAAAATGGGTTTAAAATACGTGAAGCGTATACCCCTTTCCCCATTCACGGTTTGGATCACGAATTGGGTTTAGCGCGGACACGTATTGCCATCACTGCGTTTATTTATGGGGCATTGGGTTTATCTGTAGCCATTGCATTGACCTATTACACAATGATCATCGATTGGCCGCAAAATATCGGTGGAAAGCCATCGTTTAGCTTCGGACAAAATGTACCCGCTTTTGTGCCCATCATGTTTGAGCTTACTGTGTTTTTTGCAGCCCACTTAATGGTATGGACATACTTCGTTCGCAATGGGATGTACCCCGGTCGCAAAGCGATGAATCCGGACCCACGTACAACAGATGATATGTTCATGCTCGAAATTGAATACGATGGAGATGATTCAGAACTACGCAGTCTTTTAAAAGACACGGGTGCTGTTGAAATCAACATTGTTGACCAATCAACAGATGAGCCCTCAGATTCTGAAGAAGAAGTATTAGAAGAAACCGTATAACCAACGATAGACTGAAAATTTCCATTTATGAATCGTACACTTAAACTTTTCGTTGCTTCCATTGCTGTTTTCAGTATGGTAATCGGTACGAGTTGTTCACGCGACAAGTCAAAACCTGGTCTTGAGTATATGCCAGATATGTACCGTGGACCTCAATTAAATACCTATTCAGCCAGTGGGCTTTTTAAAGATAGCTCATCAGCTCGTCTACCGGAAGAAGGTACCGTACCACGTGGATACACAACATACAATGTCCCCAATACAACAGATGCGTATTTGGCTACGTTGGAAAAGAAAGCGTATCCATCTACGGCTGCAGAAATGAGCGAAAGCAATCTTTTAGAGGGGGAGCGTTTGTACACCCGTTTCTGCGTAAACTGTCACGGTGTAAAAGGCGACGGTAATGGAAACTTAATGGAATCCGGTAAGTTTGCCGGTGTACCAAGTTACGATTCGCAACGCCTACCTGATATTACACCAATGAGTATTTTTCACGTTATTACTCACGGTAAGGGCGTAATGGGTGCGCACGCTGCACAAATCGAAACGCAAGATCGCTGGAGAATAGCTCAGTATGTTTTAGCACTGCGCGCCGAGTTAGATGGTGATGATGCTGCAGACGTAGTTGTAGGCGATGACGAATCATCCATGGCAGAAGACGTTGCTGACGATTCAGAAGACGCATCAGAAGAAAACGCTTAATAAACATTATCCAAACACACCGATAATTACAATAACATGTTTCAATTTCCAGCCAAACTCAAAACCTTATCGTACGTACTCATTGCGATTGGCGTTGCTGCAATAGCTTATGGTTTCATTTCAGCCGGTGGCCATGAGGCAGCCGATCACGGGCATGGTCATGAAAATCGTCCATGGGCATCGCTTTTAATCAACAATTTCTTTTTCTTAGGAATTTCATTGGGTGCCTTGTTTTTCTTAGCCGTTCAGTACGCAGCCAATGTTGGTTGGTCGGCAGGTATCCTTCGCATTCTCGAAGGTGTTTCTGGTTACCTACCGGTAACCGGTGTTTTTATGATACTACTTGTTTTAGCAGGTATGTTTCATATGAATCATATTTATCACTGGACAGCTGAAGGCATTATGGATCCCAATGATGATCATTTTGATAGCATCATTTACGGAAAGCGTGCTTACTTAAACGAACCGTTTTTTATAGCCCGTACTCTTGTTTACATTTTAGGTTGGGTTTGGGCTGCAGCAACCCTCCGTAAATTGAGCTATAGAGGTGATCAATCAGCGGATCTAGCTTGGTACAAAAAATCCATAACTGTATCGGCTATTTTCTTGGTGTTCTTTGCTGTAACATCTTCTATGGCCTCATGGGATTGGATTATGTCCATCGATACACACTGGTTTAGCACCTTGTTTGGATGGTATGTTTTCGCTGGAATTTTTGTAAGTGCCATTACAGCTACTGCACTCATCACAATGTACTTAAAAAATCACGGGTATATGGAGTGGATTAACGCTAACCACATACATGATTTGGGTAAATTTATGTTTGCATTTAGCATCTTTTGGACATATTTGTGGTTTAGTCAATATATGTTGATTTGGTACAGTAATATCCCCGAAGAGGTGACGTACTACCTGCCACGTTTTGGTGAGTTCAAAGGTTTATTCATAACTATGCTGGTGTTAAATTTCATTTTCCCATTGTTGATTCTTATGAGCCGTGATACAAAACGTAACTTTGGATATTTAGCCACCATTGGTGTGGTTATGATTATGGGGCATTGGTTGAATGTCTATATTATGGTAACACCAGGAACAGTTGGTGTTGATTACGCAATTGGATTTACAGAGATTGGCACTTTCCTTGGCTTTTTAGGTGGTTTTATATTAGTTGTATTTAACCGTTTAGCTAAAGCACCATTGCGTGTTACTAACCACCCGATGAATAAGGAAAGCGAATACTTCCACATTTAATTTTAAAAAGGAAACATACTGATGACGACTTTATTAACCGCCGTTGTAGTAATCCTGGCAATTGTTGCCATAGTACAAATTGTTCGCATATTTGAGGTATCCTCAACTATGTCCGGTGAAGATGAACCCCAAACTGGGCAGCCTACTAAAAAAGAAAATGATCTTTTTGGAAAGATCATGTTATTGATGGGTGCCGGTTTAGTCATCTTTTCCATTTGGAGCTTTTTCAGCTGGGGCGATTACACGTTACCCAAACCAGCAAGTGAGCACGGTATTGAAACGGATCGATTGCTTTGGATTACATTTGGAGTGATTGGTTTAGTATATTTAATTACACAACCATTGTTGTTTTGGTTTGCATATAAGTACCGTGGTCGAAAAGGTCAGAAGGCCACATACATCGAACACAATAACAAACTTGAGGCGATTTGGACCATCATACCAACAATTGTTCTTGCTGTAATCATTCTTTACGGAATCTTTACTTGGACGAGTATCATGAATCCTGAATACGAAGAGGAACCAATTGTTGTTGAATTGTACGCAAAACAATTTGGTTGGACAGCTCGTTTAGCCGGTGAAGACAACATCCTTGGTGAAGCAAATGTGCGTTTCATCGAAGGTGCGAATACCTTAGGAATTGACGAAAACGATTTTAACGGTTTGGACGACATCATAGTAGATGAACTCCATCTTCCTGTAGGTAAACCGGTGTTGTTGAAAATGCGTTCGCAAGATGTCATACACTCTGCATATATACCCCATTTCCGTGTGCAAATGAACTGCGTACCCGGTACGGTTACTCAATTTGGTTTTACACCAAATATTACCACAGCTGAAATGCGTCAGGACAGTAAAGTAATGCGTCAAATTGCGCATATAAATGAGCTGAGAGATGACATGGGTGAAGAACCTTATGAGTTTGATTTTGTTTTATTGTGTAATAAGATTTGTGGATCGGCACACTATAACATGCAGTTGAAGATCGTTGTAGAAACCGAAGAGGAATACAACCAATGGCTGAAAGAACAAAAGACGTTTGCCGAAACACTTTAATGATTAACTTGAAATAAACATTGCGATATGGCCGCTGAAGTACATTCACAAGATCACCACCACGAAGAAACCTTCCTTACTAAGTATATATTTAGTATGGATCATAAGATGATCGGTAAACAATTTTTGATTACCGGTATCATTATGGGTCTGATTGGAATGGGTATGTCATTACTTTTCCGTTTGCAATTAGCGTGGCCGGACAAGTCTTTCCCCATACTCGACACGTTTTTGGGTAAATGGTCAGACGACGGAGTAATGGATCCCAACATATACCTTGCATTAGTTACAATTCACGGTACCATCATGGTATTCTTTGTTCTAACCGCTGGTTTGTCGGGAACGTTCTCAAACCTATTAATCCCATTGCAAATTGGTGCACGTGATATGGCATCCGGATTCATCAACATGTTATCATACTGGTTCTTCTTTTTGTCTAGTGTGGTAATGGTAGCCTCTTTGTTTGTGCCTGACGGCCCTGCAGCTGCCGGGTGGACCATTTATCCTCCGTTAAGTGCCCTGCCACAAGCAATGCCTGGCTCCGGTATGGGTATGACCTTATGGCTTGTGAGTATGACGCTTTTTATAGCTTCATCGTTACTTGGTGCCTTGAATTATATTGTAACGGTATTGAATTTGAGAACCAAAGGAATGTCCATGACACGCTTACCACTTACCATTTGGGCGTTCTTTGTGACGGCCATTCTTGGTGTTCTTTCTTTTCCGGTTCTCTTCTCCGCAGCGTTGTTGCTGCTGTTTGACCGCTCAATGGGAACGAGTTTTTATCTTTCCGATATATTTGTCGGGGGTGAGGTACTTGGGTATTCCGGCGGAAGTCCGATTCTTTACGAACACTTGTTTTGGTTCTTAGGTCACCCAGAAGTTTACATCATACTTCTCCCAGCATTGGGTATTACATCAGAAGTAATTGCAACCAATTCACGTAAACCAATTTTCGGTTATAGAGCAATGGTTGGTTCCATCTTAATGATTGCATTCTTATCGTTTATTGTATGGGGTCACCACATGTTTGTTACCGGTATGAACCCATTCCTCGGAACGGTATTTACTTTTACAACGTTGCTGATTGCGATACCTTCTGCCGTTAAAGCATTTAATTACCTCACAACACTGTGGAAGGGTAATTTGCAAATGACACCGGCTATGCTCTTCAGTATTGGTTTGGTTTCTACGTTTATTACTGGTGGACTAACCGGAATTATTTTAGGTGACTCTGCATTAGATATCAATGTACACGACACATATTTTGTTGTAGCCCATTTCCACATTGTAATGGGTCTTTCGGCAATCTTTGGTATGTATGCAGGAATTTATCACTGGTTTCCAAAAATGTTCGGTCGTATGATGATACGCCCATTAGGGTATATTCACTTTGTATTGACGTTTGTTGCGGCTTATGGTGTCTTTTATCCAATGCACTTTTTGGGTCTTGCAGGATTACCTCGCCGTTACTACACCAATACGTCATTCCCGATGTTTGACAATTTAGCTGATATAAATGTCATCATTAGTGTTTTTGCAATTCTAGGCGGTATTGCCCAAGTCATTTTCCTATTTAATTTCTTTTATTGTGCCTTAAGAGGAAAGCGTTCTCCGCAAAATCCATGGCGCTCTAATACCCTAGAATGGACAACACCTGTAAAACACATACACGGCAACTGGCCTGGTGAAATACCTGAAGTACACCGCTGGCCTTACGATTACAGCAAGCCTGGAATGGATGAAGATTTTGTGCCTCAAATTGTGCCCATACATGATAATGAAGAAGCTTCTGGCCACTAGCATTTAATTAAAATCATTCAAACCCCCGTACTTCGTGTTCGGGGGTTTTGTTTTTTTGACCATCTTTGCATTTCCAAATTCACATACCATGTCAAAACGCACGCTGATTACTGCCGCATTGCCTTACGCTAATGGCCCTGTACATATTGGGCACCTAGCGGGCTGCTACCTCCCTTCTGATATTTATGCACGTTACTTGCGAATGCGCGGTGATGACGTGGTATTTGTATGTGGAAGTGATGAGCATGGTGTACCCATTACCATAAAAGCTAGAAACGAAGGAATATCACCTCAAGAGGTAGTAGATCGTTACCATGCACTAATGAAAAAAGCATTTGATGGCTTAGGGATTTCGTTTGATGTTTATAGCAGAACATCATCCAAAGCGCACCGAGAAACCGCTTCAGATTTTTTTAAAACCCTCTATGATAAAGGAGTTTTTGAGGAGCGCATAACTGAGCAGTATTTTGACGAGTCAGCCAATCAATTTTTAGCAGATAGATACATCACCGGCACATGTCCCAAATGCAATGCTGAAGGTGCTTACGGCGATCAATGTGAATCTTGCGGCGCATCACTTAGTTCTACAGATCTCATCAATCCTGTGAGTACATTAAGCGGCGGAAAACCTGTTCTTAAATCAACAAAAAATTGGTTTTTACCACTGCAAAACCATCAGTCTTCATTGGAATCGTTTATCTCACAGAAGAAAGGTGACTGGAAAACCAATGTTTACGGTCAATGCATGTCTTGGCTAAAGCAAGGTCTTCAGCCGAGAGCAATGACACGAGATCTCAATTGGGGTGTGCCTGTACCCGTTAACGATGCAGAGGGCAAGGTGCTATACGTATGGTTTGATGCGCCAATAGGCTACATTACCGCAACTAAGGAATTGCTGGGTGACCGTTGGGAAGATTATTGGAAAGGAGACGATGCGCGTATCGTGCACTTTATAGGTAAAGATAATATCGTATTCCACTGCATCATCTTTCCGGCCATGCTGATGGCACACGGTGGGTTTAATCTACCCGACAACGTTCCTGCCAATGAATTTTTAAACTTAGAGGGACGAAAAATATCCACGTCTAGAAATTGGGCGGTTTGGCTTCACGAATACATAGAAGATTTTCCGGATCGTCAGGATGAGCTGCGCTATGTATTGACATCGATAGCCCCGGAGACCAGCGATAGTGAATTTACATGGAGTGACTTCCAAGCGCGTGTAAACAACGAGCTGGTTGCCATACTTGGAAATCTTGTAAACCGGGTGATGGTTCTTTATCACAAATATTTTGACGGAGAAACGACCGATGCCATCGCTTCGTTTAACGATATACGACACAATACAGTGATAGAAGAAGCATATGAGAGTGTAGCGTCTCATATAGAGGGCTATCGGTTTAAGCAGGGCCTTATAGCGGCAATGGAAGTCGCTCGTCACGGTAACCGTTACCTTACAGAAACCGAGCCTTGGAAATTGTTCAAAACCGACCGAGATGGTACGCGCATCATTTTAAATGACTGTTTGCTGTTAATCAACCAAATCCGCGTGTTGTTGAATCCTTTTATGCCCCATACATCCCAGCGTTTATCCAACCTGCTCAACGTTAATGACAGTATGGGAGCAACTTGGAAGCATGATTTGACCATTCCGGCATCACACAAACTGAACACACCTTCCCTATTATTTAGTAAAGTTGACGACACAGCAATCGAAAAGCAAAAGAGCAAACTGGAAAAGGAAGATGCAACAGGTCCTGACGAGAATCAACGCACTCATTCCCCAATAAAAGATGAGATATCTTTTGAAGATTTTAAAAAGCTAGACATTAGAATAGGTAAGATTCTACGTGCAGAAAAAGTTAAAAAAGCCGATAAGTTGCTCAAGTTAACCGTCGACGTAGGTGTTCGAGAAGTAACTTTGGTTTCCGGTATTTCAGAGCATTATAAAGCCGAGGATTTACCCGGTCAATACGCGACAGTGTTATTAAACCTGCAACCTCGCAAAATTCGTGGAGTGCTTTCTCAAGGGATGATTCTCATGGTAAAAAGTGACAAGGGCAAACTGAGTTTTTTACAAGCCGATGATGCGGTTTCGGAAGGTGATATGATTGGTTGATTGATTTTATACAAGGGTTTGTCCCACAATTAGCCGTATTTATGCACTAAATTTTAGTCATTCTTTAATGATTAAGTAGAAAAAAATCGTCAGTATAAATCGAACAATTTTTTATATATTATTGAAACATAGTTTTTTGTTTTATACTGTTCTTATTGATAAAAAAATTAAAATTTAAAAGTAATTATTTTTTTTAAATACTTAATACATAATTATTTAAAATACAAAAAATGTAAAATATTTCGTTAACGACGTTATTTATTATTATCATAAACAGTTAAAGAAATTAAATAGTATCATTGTTAACTAATTGTTTTTTAAATTAGCATTTTGAAATAGGGGTGAACAGTACGTATTCATCTTGTAGTATTAACTGTTAATTTAAAATTATGAAAGTGAAATCTATTCAATTAAGACTGTATTGGCTTTTTGGGCTGATGTTGTCTTGTTCAATGTTGAGTGCACAGTTTACGGTGGTAACTTCTCCACCGCTAACGCCCAATAATGGTCAGCAGGGTGTCACCTTTGAGTTGTCAACGACTGCCTCCATCATTGTTACCGGTATTTCTAATACCTTCAACACGGGCGTGCAAACCGCAGAGGTTTGGTATCGCATTGGAGGTGTTCAGCACGCTACAGGTACTGCGCCAAATATCACCGCTGCCAATGGATGGGTGTTGTTAGACAACAACATTTCGGTAACGGGAAATAATACCACACCGGTACCGATTCCCAATCTCTCAACTCTAACCATTCCCGCGAACACCGATGTGGGTTTCTTTATCGGTGGAGGGATGCGTTACCAGA
>SKIJ01000065.1 GCA_007116495.1 Cryomorphaceae bacterium
CCAGGGTAGTACAACGGTGTTAAGGTAAAGGTTTTAGATTCAACACCGGATCCGATAACACGAAATTGAATCTTGTCTTTTACGCGTGGCATATCAAAGGAGAAACTCTTACCTTTACGCTGAAGGGGATACTGCTGTCCGTTAACGATGATGCTTCCATTTTCCGGTTGTGATTCACCCTCGGTTGAAAAAATGAGTTCAACACCTTCATTGTGCTTTACGCTTTCATCGTGGTTGTCCCAAATCCATGTAAATGGAGCAGGCTTTTCATAATAGGTATTGTAGTTGACCACGCGCGTTCCCGATTGTAAAAGAGCCTGTCCGAAATCAAACAATAGTAAGAGCGCCCACACGGCAATCACCGCGGCGTTGATTTTTAAGAAGCGCATGAGTTGTTCCTTGCGCACGGCCTTGACGAAAGATAGGGTAGCCAGTTTCTCCGACTTTTGCTCAATCGCCGCAATCAGTAATTCTCCGCCCTGGACATTCCCCAAGTCCAGCACATTGATCAACTGGTCGCGCATTTCCGGCAATTCGGTGGTGAGTAACATTG
This sequence comes from Cryomorphaceae bacterium, assembly GCA_007116495.1. Taxonomy (GTDB): domain Bacteria; phylum Bacteroidota; class Bacteroidia; order Flavobacteriales; family Schleiferiaceae; genus CSBr16-58. The sequence goes on from SKIJ01000065.1 coordinate 554, forward strand.
CGGCCGAACGTCTATCCATGCGTGTGAACCACCCCATCGACTGCATGAATGGCAAGACAACGCGCCAAGCGAATATCCCCAGTACCACCAACAAATAGGATATCCAAAGCCAAAAACGCACCGAGGAAGAACTCCACGTGAGGTATTCGATGACCCCCATGATGAGAAATCCAGCGAGCGCAGAAATCACTGAAAGCACCAAGCCCTCCATCGCTTTTCGTTTGTAAAAACGGGCGATGAAGTCGTCTATTCGTTGATGTATTTGTAACAGCGCTTCGGTCATATTCGGATGTCTTGGACGGACGAATTAAAAAATGTCCGCAACCAATTGACAAAGATGGGGATTTTTTGTTTGAAAACGACAATACTATTCGAGAACTTGTATCTTTGCCCTCCATTTTTTAAAAATTATAACACTATTATATGGTACGTGTGAGATTTGCACCATCGCCAACCGGCCCCCTCCATATGGGAGGCGTACGTACAGCGCTTTACAATTATTTATTCGCCAAAAAACACGGCGGACAATTCATATTGCGCATTGAAGACACTGACCAAACGCGGTATGTGCCGGGCGCGGAAGATTACATTCAAAAATCCATGGAATGGTGCGGCATTACGCCCGACGAAGGTCCGGTAGCGGGTGGCGAATACGGCCCCTATCGCCAGAGCGAACGCAAGGCCATGTACCGTCAATACGCCGATAAACTGGTAGAGTCCGGGCACGCGTACTATGCATTCGACACCTCTGAGGAACTGGAAGACATGCGTGAACGCGCCAAGAAATCCGGATTTCCCAACTGGCAATACAACAGCATCACCCGCGACCGCATGAAGAATTCGCTGACCCTTCCATCTGCCGAGGTCAGCAAGCGCTTAGAGGCCGGAGATCCGTACGTGATTCGCATCAAATTGCCCCGCGAAGAAGAGGTAAAGTTTGAAGACATCGTACGCGGATGGGTATCGGTCAACACCCGCAATATGGACGACAAGGTGTTGTTTAAATCCGACGGGATGCCCACCTATCACCTGGCGAATATTGTGGACGACCACACGATGAAAATCACCCACGTCATTCGCGGTGAGGAGTGGTTGCCCTCGGCACCACTGCACGTATTGTTGTACCGCTACTTGGGTTGGGAAGATACGATGCCTCAATTTGCCCACCTGCCTTTACTATTGAAACCCGACGGCAACGGCAAGCTCAGCAAGCGCGATGGCGATCGTCTCGGCTTTCCGGTATTCCCACTTCAGTGGACTACCGCCGAAGGTGACATTTACTCCGGTTACAAAGAAAACGGCTATTTCCCCGAGGCATTTGTCAACATGCTCGCTTTTTTGGGTTGGAACCCCGGTACCGAGCAGGAGATTTTCTCCATGAGTGAACTGGTGGACGCCTTTGACTTGAAGAAAGTGAATAAGGCCGGGGCGCGTTTTGACTTTGAAAAGACGAAGTGGTTTAATCAGCAATACCTGCGCATGCAAGACAACGCCAGTTTGGCCGCCTCACTTGCCGCATCTTTGAAAGATGAGAACATATCGTTGGGTCAAGATAAATTGATTCACTTGATTCCCCTGCTCAAAGAGCGCGCGGTATTTATCGACGATATGCGCCGCGATGCCTTAGACATACTCCGTGCGCCCCAGGTCTATGACGAGAAAAGTATAAAAAAGCGCTACAAAGGCGACGCCGACGAGGTATTGGCTGCATTTGTCCAAGAACTGGAAAGTCAGTCATCCGAAAACGCCGACGATTTCGACCGTGTGCTCAAAGCATTCATCGAAGCACGCGGTATTGGATTTGGAAAAATTGGTCCTGGATTGCGATTGGCACTCACCGGCAGCATGGCCGGACCTTCGTTACCCGACATCATGTTTGTTATTGGCACCGAGGAAACCGTTGCGCGCATTCGTCGTTTTCAAGAAAAATTCCCTTTGTAAGAATGCAACAAATTGTCGTCAACAACATACGTCTGTACGCCTATCACGGTTGCTTGCCCGAGGAGTCGCGCATTGGCAGCGAATACCGCTGTGACGTGGACGTAAGCGCCGATTTAACCACCTCTTCATACAGCGATAAGTTGGAAGATACGGTGGATTATGTGTCGTTAACGCGCATTGTGAGAGAGGAGATGCAAACGCGCTCTGCCTTGTTGGAGCATGTAGCCAGACGCATTTGCGAGCGCATTATGGCCGAGCATGGTTTAGTGAAAGAAGCGAAGGTGCGGGTAGCGAAGTTGTGTCCGCCTATAGAGGCGGATGTGGAGGATGTCTCGGTAGCGTGGATATTAAAAAGAAAAAATGGATAGGGCAAGCACAAGGCTTGCCCGTACAAATTCATTGTATGGATTAATAATTGTTTGCGAAGAGAGAATTCCTTCGTAGTTTTGCATTTCTTAAATTCAAGGTTCCGTGGCCGAGTGGCTAGGCAGTGGTCTGCAAAACCATCTACAGCGGTTCGAATCCGCTCGGAACCTCCAAGCCCGCTCATAAACATGAGCGGGTTTTTTTCTTTTTTTACGTTTGTAAAACCATCGGTTGGGTTGCAACGTTTACTTTTGCAGAGAACTAAGTATACATAAAATTACTATGGCTAAAGACGATCTTTTTCAAGCTCCGGATTACTATCAGTTAGACGAATTGCTCAGCGATGAGCACAAAATGGTGCGCGATGCGACCCGTGCATTTGTCAAAAAGGAGGTAAGTCCCATCATTGAAGACTTCGCGCAGCGCGCAGCGTTTCCTAAGGACTTACTACCCAAGCTCGCCGAGATTGGCGCGTTTGGCCCCTACATCCCTGAAGAATATGGCGGTGCCGGTTTGGATCAAATGTCTTACGGATTGATGATGCAAGAGATTGAGCGCGGCGACAGCGGCATTCGTTCGACTTGCTCCGTGCAATCGTCTTTGGTTATGTTCCCAATACATGCCTACGGCAGTGAGGAGCAAAAGCGCAAGTTTTTGCCCAAATTGGCCAGCGGTGAAATGCTCGGCGCCTTTGGTTTGACCGAGCCTGACTTTGGCAGCAATCCCAGTGGGATGGTCACCAATTACGTAGACAAGGGTGACCACTATCTACTCAACGGTGCCAAAATGTGGATTTCCAACGCACCTTTCTGTGACGTTGCGGTGGTTTGGGCCAAAAACGAAGAAGGTCGCATTCACGGTATCTTGGTGGAGCGCGGCATGGAAGGATTCAGTACGCCGGAAACCCACAACAAGTGGAGTCTACGCGCCAGCGCCACCGGTGAGTTGGTCTTCGACAACGTAAAAGTTCCCAAAGAAAATCTCCTCCCCGGAAGAAGTGGTTTAGGCGCGCCATTGTCGTGCTTGGACTCTGCACGCTACGGCATAGCTTGGGGCGTGATTGGTGTAGCGATGGACTGCTACGATACGGCCTTGCGCTATTCTAAAGAACGCATTCAGTTTGGAAAACCAATAGGTGGATTCCAGTTGCAACAAAAGAAACTCGCCGAGATGATCACCGAAATTACCAAGGCACAAATGCTGACCTGGCGTTTGGGTGTATTGAAAAACGAAGGTCGCGCCACCTCGGCACAAATCTCTATGGCCAAGCGCAACAACGTCGACATGGCCTTAAACATCGCCCGCGAAGCACGTCAAATGCTTGGCGGCATGGGCATCACCGGCGAATACCCCATCATGCGCCACATGATGAATCTGGAGTCGGTTGTGACTTACGAAGGCACACACGACATCCATTTATTGATCACCGGATTGGATGTGACCGGGTTGAATGCGTTTGGGTGATTAGCATCTACCTATAAGATCCGATATCTACGTTAGGGGCGATACGCTGTACGGTCAAACATATAGAATATACTTACCTCAAACCTTGCTCCAGACTTTTGTATTCTAAACAATGAGATATACATGAGTATACTCCAACACCCTTATATCCTACATATTTTATAAGATTAAAAAAGACGCATTAGCGTCTTTTTTTAATTTTGATGCCTGCGTATAAGTTCGTTGGTGTCAATAATTTTTTTATAGTTGAATAGTTAACGGTAAATTTATTGTAAGAAAATACAATATTAAAAATATATTTATTTAGATTATCATCATTATTAAAGAAAATAAAACCAAATTTATTGATATTTTTATTTTTATTAATTCAGTGTCATTTTGCTCGAAATCGCCTATAATACGCGTGTTTTGCTTATAAGTTTAAAAAATCTAATATTCGATTTTGGTGTTAATTGTAAATAGTTTACATTTGCAACCATAATTAAAAATAGTAATAGACATGTGTAACAAATTTATCACTTTAAAAACAATTGTATTTGCATTTGCTATCTTGCTGGGGTTTGATGGTTATGTGCCACAAGTGTCTGCTCAAGGCATTGACGTAACCTTCGGTACGGGAAATCAAGTGCCAAGCACCACCCTATATAGTCCAATATACCGATTTAGTGCCGCGTCAGGAAACCGCTTTAATCGCGGGTTGGCGATTTACACTGAAGCGGAGTTGAATGCGCAAGGGGTGTTTCCCGGAACGGCCATCACCCATGTTGCATGGGATAAAGATGGAACGGGTGGTACGCAAACCGGCAACGACCTCATCTTTGAAATATGGATGGGTTCAAGTAGCCGTACGCCACCCTTATCTGCTTTGTCTTGGGCAGACGCACTGATTGGCAAAACGCAAGTGCTCATGGATTCGAACGCTGTGGTGCCCACCACATCCGGTTGGGTCACGTTTGCCTTGGATCAACCTTTTGTGTATTTAGGTGGCCCGTTGGAAATAGCTACGCAGAATGAAATAACGGGAGGCTCACCTTACTCAACCGATAAATTTGATTGGAAATACACCACTGGGTTCTCCAATTACGCCATTGGACGTC
>SKIJ01000127.1 GCA_007116495.1 Cryomorphaceae bacterium
ATTGGGGGGCGTGACACCACCTCAGTTGCCTTACTATCGGTTTTAATCTATGTGCATCAAATTGAGCCGATGCTAAACAGAGTGATGATTAGCGAAGCGCAAATTCTCATTTCCTTTGTAGTTGGATTGTTCATCTTCGCCATAGTCTATATTAACGCCAAGTTTTTTCAAACACTAGGAATTGGATTCATCCCATTTATTTTAATGGTTGTTGTTTTCTGTTTTTTATCCATTAACAATAAAATCACTCTCGGAAAAGAAACTTACAGAGCCGAACTCACTAGCTTTATAAGAACAACCAGCCATGATGTGAAAATTTCCGTTAAGTTAGACAAACGAACATATGAGCTAAACGTAAACCCGGAGATTATTCCGGTTGACTCAGTCGATATTTCCGTTGAAAAAGGGGTTTTGGGGTTGAAAAGAATAACCGATTCCGCGACAATAGAAATAAAAGACTGTCCCGAAAGCAATTTGTCTCAAAATCTTTCATCGGATCTTGAATTGGCAAGAAACTTAATCCACATGCGATGTTTAGAACAAGCAATAAGCCATTACGATGCACACCTTCAATTAAATGAAGATGACCATGCGGCACTTTACGAAAGGGCTTCCACTCACCTAGCCCTTAAACATTACGACAAAGCACTTCGTGATTTCCGCATAATAGAATCAATGATTACCCATCTTTTAGAGCAAAACAAAGATCAAGTTCAATTGATAAATAACATTGAGTTGAAAATCGTTTATCATCGGATGGCGTATTGCATCAAAAAATTAAGATAGACATTACTCCTTCACACGCCCACAATACATATGATTAACAGGTAATTGCTCAAGCTTCGGAGCATCCTTTCACTTTGTTTTTAGTTTAATGAACACCCAAAATAACGGGTCGTAAGTGAACGTGACGCTTTCTTTACTTGAACGTTAAGCTTAATAACCTCCCCCATGAATTGCAACCATAAGCCATAAAAATAAATGATCAATCATTTTCAATGAAGAATTGAGAGTGACTTTGCGAAACGTTTATCTCGCCCCTTTACTTAACGATCCACGATCCGCCAACGGATGCCACGTTGGGTAAAGCCAAAAAATCGCGGTAATTGGATTCGTTAATGCCGCCCGTTGGACAAAAACGCACTTCCGGGAAAACTTGTGCGTAGGTTTTTAACGCAGTTAATCCTCCAAAGAGGTTGGCGGGAAAAAACTTGAGGGTGTTTAACCCACAAGACATTGCGTTCATGATTTCGCTGGGTGTGGAAACACCGGGGAGAAATGGGGTTTTGGCAGTTTTAAAGCGTTCAATTAAATCTTTGCTTAGACTAGGTGACACCAAGAAATCTACGCCAAGACTCTCCACGTGATCAATTTGCTCCGAGCGTACGAGGGTGCCGACGCCTATGTCAATTTTCTTGCTCCATTTTTTTTGCAAATGAGCAATGCAATCCATAGCCTGCTCCGTTCGAAGCGTCACCTCCATACAGCGAATTCCTGCCACCAATAATTGTTCTGCCACACGGTCACTCTCCTCTACAGAATGCAATGTAACTACCGGAATGATGGGGTGATTGGCTAATACATCTCTAATGTTGTTCTGATTGTTATTTACGAATGCTTAAATTTAATAATGTTATGTAATGATAAATGAAGCGCCTGTCTCGATGTCTGATATATTTGCCCTTAATATACCATACAATTCTGTACCCAAACCCTGTGTTGCGTCCGATTTTGTGGCTGGCGTTCGTTGTAAAAATGAATCATTTAGTACATTAATGGTTCCGGAATCACAATTGATTTCTATCATATCGCCGGTGCGAATTTTGGCGATTGGTCCACCGTCTTTTGCTTCTGGAGTAACGTGAATGGCCGAAGCCACCTTTCCCGACGCACCCGACATGCGACCATCGGTAATTAGTCCTACTTTCAAGCCGCGCTTTTGCAAAATGGAAAGCACGGGCATGAGTTGGTGAAGCTCAGGCATTCCGTTGTGCTTAGGCCCCTGAAATGGAAATACCGCCACAAAATCCTCCTTCAATTCATCGTTCTTAAAAGCTGTTTTCAGGTCTTCCTGCTCGTTAAAAACAATGGCCGGAGCCTTTATGATACGGTCTTCTTCCTTCACGGCGGAAACCTTCAAAACCGCTCTGCCAATATTGCCCTGCATCAATACGATTCCTCCTGTTAGAGAAAACGGATTATCTGCCGGACGTAGAATATTCTCGTTCAACGACTCGCCAGCGCCGTCTTCATACACAATCTGATCGTCTTTCAGCTTGGGCTCTTGGGTGTATTGACGCAAACCATGTCCCATAACAGTCTGTACATCATCGTGTAATACGCCTTCATCCATCAGCGTTTTAATTACAAAACCAATTCCGCCGGCCGCGTGGAAGTGATTGACATCTGCCGAACCGTTGGGATATACGCGAGTAATGAGTGGAACAACTGCGGATAGATTGGAGAAATCGTCCCAGTTGATGATGATGCCCGCAGCCCGCGCAAAGGCCAGCATGTGAATGGTGAGATTGGTAGAACCTCCCGTGGCTAAGAGCCCGACAATACCGTTAACAATCGTTTTTTCGGAAATAATCGACGCCATGGTTCGGTCAAAGGAGTGTGCATGCACATTGTCAACCAATGTTTTGATGGCAAAATCGTTCAGTGCATCACGCATTTTGGTTCCCGGATTCACAAAACTCGCTCCCGGCAGGTGAACCCCCATGATCTCCATGAGCATCTGGTTGCTGTTTGCTGTTCCGTAAAACGTACACGTACCGGGCGAGTGATACGAATCCGATTCGCCTTTGAGCAACTCTGCACGGGTAATTTTACCCTCGGCGTACTCTTGACGTATGCGCGCCTTTTCGTCGTTAGAAATACCTGACGTCATTGGGCCACCGGGAAGAAATGCCGTGGGCAAATGACCAAAACGCAGTGCCGAAATCATCAGTCCGGGTACAATCTTATCGCAAATACCGAGAAAAACGGCTGCGTCGAACATGTTGTGAGATAGACCAATACTGGCGCTCAAGGCAATCACGTCTCTGCTCAACAAGGAAAGCTCCATCCCCTTTTGACCCTGCGTCACCCCGTCGCACATGGCCGGTGTGCCACCAGCGACTTGAGCAACGGCTTTGTACTTATTGGCTATGGCACGAATCATCGGCGGATAATCTTCGTATGGTTTATGGGCGGAAAGCATGTCGTTATACGCCGTGATAATGCCAATATTCGGGGTTACATCACCACTGAGGTGTTCTTTATCAACCGCACCGCATCCGGCAAATCCGTGTGCCAAATTTCCGCAGCTCAAATGCCGACGATTGATTCCTTTATCAAAGGCCGCCTGCATCTGTTCTAAATACAATTTGCGCGAAGCCTCACTCCGCTTAATAATTCGTTCGGTAACGTCTAATACTTGAGATTTCATGTCGTCTGTTTTTAAATTGACCAGCAAACCGCTGCCTGTTCGACAAAATGATCGATGGGTAAAGTTGGTCTACTGTCTTGTTTCAAAAGGTTTAACTTCTCCTCTCCCGTAATCATCAACAAGAGATGTTTCGCTGAGAGAATTTGCTTCTTGCTTAGTGAGATGCGTTTTCGTGGATGTACGGGTGCTTGGGTTGAAATAAGTGTATTTCCATCACCAGACTGCAAATCTGCCTCGGAGGCCGCATCGCCAGGGAATAGTGAAGCCATGTGGCCGTCGGTGCCCATACCCAATAAACAAACAGTTGGTGGCGGCACAAATTGTTCATACGCCTTTCGAGCCTTCTCTAAATTCAGCGACTCATTTTCTTCATCGTACACCATACCGATCAACCTTGCGTTTTGCGCGTGATTTTGACAAAGCGCTTCGCGTATCATCTTCTCGTTGCTATTGGAATCATTAGTAGAAACAAAACGCTCATCAACCAAGGCTACAGTTATTTCGTCCCATGGTAGCTCAGCATGCGACAAGTTTTTGTACAGGTTGACTGGTGTTGAACCACCGGAAAGCAGTAAACACGCATTACCGGAAGATTTAACTTCTCTATCCAACGCTTGAATAATCTGCTCCAGGAGCCGATTTTCCATCTCCTCACGATTTGTGAATTTGTTCAATATCATAATTCTAACGTTTTTAGTGCACCGGCAGAATACCACTCATCGCCTTTGTTGAGAACGGCATCACCCGGACCCATCGAACCGGAAGGGTAAAAGGTCAACGGAGAATTGTGTTGCTTCCAATTGTCGGTTATGCTTTCGATCCACTTCCAAGCAGCTTCTAGTTCATCTTCGCTCATAAACAGGGTTTGGTTTCCTCTGATGACGTCCATAATCAAACGCTCGTAAGCATCCGGCAAACGATCTCTGAAGGAGTCTAAGTAGTCGAGCTCCAATGCGATGGGCTTGAAGCGATAGCCCCCCGGTCCGGGCACTTTGGTCATTTGCACCAATTCAATACCCTCCTGCGGTTGAAGTTTGATAATAAGCTTATTGTTGATGATCTCAGTGTTTTCAGTGAAGATATTGTGGCTTACCGGCTTAAAGTTAATGACAATCTCCGAATACCGCTTTTCCAATCGCTTACCGGTTCGCAAATGGGAAACCACGGTTTCCATTACAGACGACACCATAGAATACAAATTTTCATATGATGCTTGGTCAGGAGAAGAAACGCTTGATCCGAACTCCAATTGCACCAAGACAGATGGACAATTTACGAATCGTATTTTAGGTCTTAGCGGTGATACTATTCTACCTGCTGTTTGTTGGGAAGCTTGTGTATCTTGTGATTTGATTAGCGTAAGTGAAGAGTCATTAGTCGATAACCTTTCGATTTTTCCCAACCCGGCTTCAAGTGAAGTATTTGTAAACGGAAACCTTCAGTCAAACGTCACTCATCGCATATCCATCGTTGACGTAACTGGAAAGACGCTAGTTAGCAGAACCATCCAATCAAACGTTGTTGCTGAGCGCTTCGATGTAGATGGTCTTGCAAACGGACTATATCTCGTTCGCATTGAAAACAACCATTCATTCCGCGTAGAAAAAGTGATGATTCAAAAACAAACACACCATCTGTATTTATTTTATCTGTTTGGGGGTCAATACGAACGTATTGACCCTTTTTTTATATCCTTGACTTCACAAAGAGATTCCTAAAATTACTCTAATCAAAATCCAGCGTAAGTCGAAAACGCAGTATTCTACCGTTACCGGAGTCTGCAACGTAAACGATGCGGCGATAGTAAGCAACACCACTTGGCCTACTGAACTGCATTAACCCGTTTCCTGTACCGCCAAACGATACCTTTTGCATTTTTGTAATGCCCGTGGCCGGTGGTGGTAACACACCTTCAAACCCATCAGGTGTGAACTGAAATAAACTGTCTTGCTCTTCATCAACGATAAATAAAAAACGTGTATTGTCGCCCGCTACTGTAATGTTAACCGGTCGCGAAAACCTGCCGGGCTCGTAGAGAAAGCCATCTGCTTTTGACGTATCGCCCACCGGAAAGATAACCGGACGAAATTCTGCCCCAAAGTCGGTTTCGATGTATTCGATGTATTGAACCTTAAGTTCGTTTGAGGGGTCTATGCTACTGTAAAAGAAGTGTCGTTCCTGCGATGCCTGAATCTGCGGTGGTTGGGCAAAGGTGGCAATTCCCGAAGGCCGACGAAAGTAGTCGTTGAAGATCCCACTGCTGGTGGTTACCGATATGGGGGTTTCAAACTGGTCGGTATTGGAAAATATTAATACGGCATCGTTAGGACCGAGTACGCTGCTGCCACCCGCCCCCTGTCGCGTCACGTAAAAACGGTTGTTTTGTGAGGGGATATCGCTGGCCATAACGGCTACCTTTTTAAACCGAACCGATAAATCTGCGGTATTGACATTGCTGCGGGCATAAAACGGATGAACAATTTTATTGACGATTCGTGCGTAACGAAGGCCGTAGTTTCTTCCCTCTCCGGTAAGACGGATGCGGTAGATGCATGCCAGAGTAATTTGTTCACCCGAAGACGACAACGTATCGATCGTACCGCATGCCAACAAATCCAAGCGGCGATCTTGCGTAACACTGGTGACACCCGGTACGCTAAAGCGGCCTTGCTCGCGGCCGCTTTCATCCAGGCCAATAATTTGCTCAGTAGCTTCATCTACCACGTATATCAACTCGTCGAAGCCTATGGTTACGTCAGACGGGTACACAAATTGATCCCATGCGGGCTGGATGGGCACGTAGGCTACATCGCGGTTTGTGAAATCGGGTTGATCGATGAAGTCCAGATCGGTTTTTTCACCAAAGTATCCGTTGCAGGCGCTCAAAATAAGCAAGGGTAATATGTAGCGTACAATTCTCATTTTTTTGCTTTTCCGGTATGCATCAGTAAAAAACGCAGTCCAATTAAGTGCTGCATACCTACAAAATCGGTGGGATTGGCAGCATAGTCGATGTACATGGTGTTGTCGCCAAAGCCGGCTTTTACACCAAACCCAAACGATGGCCAATGCTGTCCGGCAACACTGATGCGGTACCCAGTCCTCAAGAAATACACGTCTGCATAATCGTATTCCGCACCAAATCGCAGGTTTTCCGAGTTGTCGTTAGGGTGATTAATTTGAAAGGATGTATGAATGCTATGGGAGCCATTTTGATACGGTCTGGCCGAAGCACCTAAGCTAAATAAAATCGGCAATGTATTATCGTCCAACGCTATCCCCGGTGTGCGGTTGAAATCTACCGGCAAATCGCCGCGATTAGACAACGCATTGTTGCCGCTAAAATTAGAAACCACTACGGCAAATTGAAGATCTTTCCAGTCGGTTTTATATAAAAATGACAAATCTACCGCCGCGGTGTGCGCGGTATAGTCAGCGATGTTTTCGTAAATGTACTTTAAGGTTAAACCCGCACTGAACTGTTCGCTCAGCTTTCGGGCATATGACATGCCAAATGCCATATTGATCACGCTGAATTCTCGTCCCGTTCCCTGAGGCATAAATTCCGTACGCTCTTTGATGCGACCACTGTTGAGACCATTTACGGAGAATCCAAATACATCGTTGCGTTTAGCATTGGGAAATGTACCAGAAACAAAACTTTGGTTTACACCCGCACCTACAAACATGTTTTGCATGCTAAAGGTGTTGTGATTGAGCTGTGTAAGCGCTGCCGGATTGGTATAAATGGAATAGGCATCACCAGTGTTTGCCACACTAGCACCCCCCATGGCCAGTGAGCGTGGGTTGATGTCGTTTTTCAAAAATGTAAGCGCCGATAAGCCCGCGCGCTCACCTCCGTAATTGGGAAGTACCTGAGCAGCACTCCACAACGGAATCATCATCAATGCGATATGGTATAACGTCTTCTTCATTAGAATCGAAATGCTATGCCGTATAATACCTGTCGTGGTGCAAGGTATCGAGCGGGGTTACGGGGATCTACGCCTGTTTCTTGTGGCCCGTTATATTCGGGACGTGGATCACGCCACGTCATGGGAACATCGTCGCCAAACTCATATGCCCGCCCGGTTACCGGGTTAATGATTTGCGCGTTGAGGTGGTTGAACATGTTGCGGACCTCAAAGCTAAATACCAATCCACTGTGCTTGCTGAACATCCAATCGTAGCTAAGTTTCAAATCGAAATTGATCCACGGTGTGGCAATGCCCTCCAAAAAGCGGTCGTTTTGTATCTCAAACTCCGGCCTGCCTAAATCATTTTCAGATACCTGCACCTGTGGTGTATATCGAAATCCGGAGGTGTAGCGATAAGAGAAGAATGCACGAAATCCGTTGATGCGCTTACCCATTACGCGAAATGTGCTATCGGGCGTAAAAATCACGCCCGCATTAATATTCCATGGTCGGTCAAATGCGAGATACTGTTCACGCGCCAACTGTATTTCACCCGTTTGGGCAATTTGCAATGCCGACTCCCGCGCGGTGTTAGACTTCCCCCGAGCAACCTGATAGGCAACGTTACCAAAGGCATTTAGGTGTTTGAGAAAGCGGTATTGGAACCCGGCCTCTACGCCCATGATTTTTGCGTAATCTTGATTGATGTAAACGGTTTTGGTAACCGGTCGTCCGGTTTGATCACGCACAATAGCACTGCGAGATACAATATAATCAAAACGGTTGTTGTTAAACGCAGCCAGAGACACCACCAGGTTTTTACTGAGCATGGATTTCACCCCTACCTCGTAACTCACATTAACTTCAGGGTCTAAATCGGGATTACCCAAACTCGACAAAAACGAGCGGTCTTGAAAAACGGGATCTAAGCCGGCGTAGAGAAAACGCGGGTGCGGCAGGCGCATGCTGTGACCGTAGTTGAAATACATCACGTTGTTTTCGGTAACGGGAAACGACACATTGACCCGAGGAAGCAGTCGCGCCTTCCAGCGCAGTCCGGCAATTCCAACGGTTTTATTCATATAATCCTCGCGCGTTTGGTCAATTACCGGGCTATTGGGGTCGGCAATGGCGTCATCGGCAAAACGGCCCGGTGCCCAGTAATTCATTCGCAAGCCAAGCGTTGCAATGATGCCTTTGTAGGTAATGCGGTCTTCCACAAACAAACCACCATTTTGAGGTCTTACCGCCCAAATATCACTGGAACTACCAATGCTCACCGAGGGGGTAAATGTGCTGTCGTCGATGCGAATGGGCGCACCCACCCAAGGCCTGGTAACATCGGCCCACTGATACTCGGTAAAAATATGCGAGAACCCCATACTCACTAAGTTTACGCCATCACCGGGGTTGTAGGTAACTTTACCCCGCAGAGTGTACTCTTGGGCGTAGTGGTCGTGCCACAACGGACTGATTCCGCCGTTGTTTACCAATCCATCGCCGGGGAGAACAAACAGTGTCCCGGAGGGGTCGTTGGGATTAAACAACTGCACCGGGTCGCTAATGATGTTTTGCTCGTCGTAAATCTGATCGACTGTTTCCTCCCTAAACGGTCGGCCATTGGCATCAGCTCTTAGATTGGTAAACAATCGACCGGCGCTTAGCGATAACCCCCACTTTTTGGAAATCATGTGTTTGAGGTTTACCGCCGACAGAACCGATCGGTGGGTGTAGGTGGTAGCATTATCGAGATTGTTTGAGCGTCGATACTGAAATCCGGGCGCGAGAATCGCGTCAAACCCCACTATCTGAAGGGTTCTCGTATTCTGATTGATGTTGACACTCGCCTGATTAGTAAACGTCAGTTTTGTACCCGGCTTAATTTGATAGGCCATTTTGAAGGTATGGGTAAATACATTGGAATACCGCGGAGCCCAAAACGTGGGATTATCAGGAAATAATGAAGAGTTCAATTGGTTAGCCGTTGGGCCAAAGTATTCGTCCGTAATCTGAGCCGTAAGGTTATTAAAAATCGTAAGCTTCTTGTTGGTTTTCGGTACCGGTGTGCCCATGGTCAACTCAATGATGTCGGTATTGAAACTCGAAGCAACATTGGGGTCGTATAAGAAGTCGCGCTGCCAAGAACCCGACATTTCAAATCGGTCTCCGGCTTCGCGTATGGTGGTATTTATAACACCGGAAGAACCTCCACCAAATTCAGCTCCTGCGCCACCGGTGGTAACACTCATTGAGCCGATGGACGACGATGCGAGATTGACCCCAAATCCTGTTCCGGCCAGTGGATCTTGCGCACTGATTCCGTCCACCAAATATTCTGTTTCGTAAACCCGTGCACCGCGAATCTGCAACCCATCGGGGGTTTCAATTACACCAGCTTGCATGGCCACAACTTCTTGAACATCGCGGCTGTTCATTTCCGCCAGTTCTTGTCTGGAAATGGTAACTTCAGAAGCAGCCAACTCCAAATCGATTTGCGACTTTCGCCCTACTACTTCTATTTCACCTAAGCCGGTCACATCACCGGATAGCGCAACATCAAGTGTATAGGTTTCACCATCGTTGACGACAATTTCGTTGAATTGTTTGGTTTGATACCCCAAATACTGAACCTTTACAGAGTAAGCACCCGGCTTTATTCCCGTAATGACGTAAACACCATCGATGTTGGAAGACGCACCTTTGTATGTACCGATAATGGCAACATTAGCACCCACCAACGTTTCTCCGGTCTCTTTATCCGTAATGCGGCCCTGCAACTTTCCGGCTTTTGCCTGCTGAGCAACTGCGGGCAAATACCACAGTAAGAACAATGCTAATACCAGTTGGCGACTACCAGTTAAAATCATCGTCTAAAATTTTATCGAAAAACTGTTGAAGATTTGTTGCATTTCCTGTAAACCGATGCAAACTAGTAGCAATAAAGACCTGCTGTACATTCCCATTTCTGCGTCTAAGTGCACCTATAAGGTTGTCACCCGACCAATTGCCGAGTGGAGTAAGCTGTGCCCGGTAGACGTCTTCGGAATCCAAAGAACGAACAATGGGCACTATGCCCGTAATGATGCCATTTGGTTCCAAATCAGGATAACCCGTTAGTGAGGGGATTAACGCACTATCCGCCGTTAACCTAACTTGTCCACCACTTCTAACAACATCTTCTATTGGAAAACCTCCGCTTAGTCCATCAATATCGGAAGCGGGAGTTAGCAAGGTTGTTATTAGTGATTTACCATTGTTATCGTTAAAGGTGGCGATGAGTGGCGCCATGTTGACCAAAATACTGGCGCTTTGTCCCGTAGCTGGATTGGTAAACACCGTAATATCTGTATGAACGAACAGGCGATCAAATCGTTGGAGTACTCGAGCGAAATTGGCTTGCCAGAATCTTGGCTGACGTTCGCCTTGATCGGTAAAAAAGTCTAAAAAGTCGTAATCGTTATTGAAGCCATTTACTGCATACGGTTTGATTTCGTCGCGTACCGATGCAGGTTGCCCGCAAATGATAAGGTTTTCGGATGTGTTTTGCTTAAAGTAAAATGTATTTGACGTATCCACATCGCTTTCTGCACCTGCAATGTCGATGGCTTTAATGTAAACAGTATTTTCTGCATTGACACGTACATCGGTTGCACGCGTCGAACGCGGTGAAGATTCAGTACCAGCATAGACTTCTGCTTCCGACGAGCCGCTCTGTAGGCCTTCCTCCAAAACGAACGTTATGACGTTTGCAGATGGAACATCGAACCAGTCGCCATCGTTGAATTTCATTTTAACGACTTCTATGGTTTCATCTCCGTCTATATCAGTGGCACGCCAGCGAAAGGTTGCCGCAACAAATGCCGTATCAACCGGACCAACTTCATTATCGAACGATGCTTCCGGCGGTGTATTTCTCAAGGGAATACGCAAAAAAGCCGGATCAGGATCACGCGCATCTTCGTTGTCTATGGCTCGCACCCAGAAGTTTTGGTCAGCGGTATCGGATCCGGCAGAAATGCTAAAGCGAAAAACACTGTCGGTCGATGTCGTGAAATGCCAATTCTCATTGTCGAGCGACACTTCATAGCCAACCACGTAACCGTCTTTATCGGTACCAAACCAACTCAAGTGTACATTGGAATTGAGACGGTTTTCTCCGCTACGGTTGATACTTTCTAATGCAATGCGGGTTGTCGGCGGAATATTCTCATTCAATTCGCCCCGCATACAAGACGAAAACGGAATGGAAAGAACCATTGCTAAAAACGCAATTGCTGATTGGTATGTCGCTTGTCGTTTCATGAGAATAGTGGTGTTTGGAGACAATTGATCTCCAAACACCACATTTAACTTTCGTTAATGAACCAATACTTTAGCTGTTTTGATGATGCGACCTTGCTCTACCAAGCGCATGATGTACATGCCGCTCTTTAGGTTTTCTACGTTGATCACTGTCTCGCCGTTGATGAGTTCTGCGCGTACAATTACGCGACCGTTGAGATCGTAAATAACCACATTTTCGCCGCGCTCAGATTGAACGGTCACCTGAGAGTGAGCAGGATTGGGGAAAATGCGTGCAAACACCTCGTCTTCAAACTGTTTGATGGATACCGTTGGGCGGCAGTCTGTGCTGTCAAGAGCAAAGTTTGGATTGATGAAGTCATCGTTGGCGCGTGGCAATAAGCGGTATTCACCAAACCCAAAATACCACATACCTTCGATGGCATCAAACGTCATCGATTGGTCGGTGAGAACCACGGGAACCATCATGGTTCCGTTGTTGGTAGCCCAAGCAGAATCGTTTACAACACTCACATAAAGCGACGAACGGCTATTACCATCACGACCCGCAAGTACGATGGTTGATTCGTTGAGTCCGTTTGCAGTATCGGTAGAAATCAAATAATCACCAAAGTTACCGCGGCGTGGATCAGAAATAACGATGCTACCATTGGGATTTTCAGCACGCACGAGCATACCTTCATATTTTTCCACCTCACCAGATGCGTACATTGCGGGCATATTGGGGTTAATGACCACCGGCTGTACAGTTTCGCGATTACCGGTTTTGGTTATGTTGCTGACGTTAATTTGGGTAAACCCGAAGTTTTCTTCAACGGTTCCGGTAACGGTTATTTCTTCATCGCGGAAAAGAGTAGCCAAGTCGGGAGAACCAACCAATGCCACACCGGCCCATTCGCTAAAATTCGGATCTTGAATGTATACAAATCCCAAGTCACACACACGGGTTGACGCTGAAACCACACCGGTAACCGTCACTTGTTGATTGACGTAAGGAGACGCGCCAAAGTCGAGTGCTGTTTGAATGTCGGGGATGACCATACCGCCATCGCGAACGGTGTAAAAGTGTATGTTCTCGTATGCATCCGTTGCACCAAATGGAGACTGAGTAACATTGGAATCGTTATCGATAGCCTCAATGTAATAGCGGACAAATGTTCCGTTCGGTTGTGCGGGTATTACGGCAGAATACTCGTCTGCTGTACCGGGTATTAGCTGAGGGGTTACATTGCTGAACGACGAAATCGGCGCTGTGCTATCGGTTGAGTAGTACAATTCTAATTCATCGATGGTGCCGTCCAAATCGTAAGCGGTAAAGTTGACTTCCACAGTTTGAGACGAAGTTGGAACCATTGGCAAGCGTGCTACATTTTCGATGAATGGAGGCGATGCTCCTAGATTATAGTGCGTGCTATCAAATGGGTTAATTTCGT
The DNA here is from genome assembly GCA_007116495.1 of Cryomorphaceae bacterium. Classification (GTDB taxonomy): domain Bacteria; phylum Bacteroidota; class Bacteroidia; order Flavobacteriales; family Schleiferiaceae; genus CSBr16-58. The sequence goes on from SKIJ01000127.1 coordinate 13,086, forward strand.
ACCCGCGGCCATTGCCCCCGGTACACCCATTGCCTGAGTGAAGTACGATACCACGGATGGAATTATAGAATGCACCAACGGTGGGTGGTGTAAACTGCCCTGCTCCGGGACCACCGTTTGCTACAGCAAATGGCGACTCCGGGTTGACGGGGGTGTGGTTGTTCATCTTTTGTGCAATAAAACGATCCGATACGTTGATGCGGTTTCCGTTGGCATCGACAACATCAAAGCTCACGCGGTTTCCGCCAGCAAATAAATCCACACTAACTACGGTAACATTTTGAAGTTCAACGAATGAACCTTCCCACTGCTCACCTGTTTCTAGTTGATTGACGCGGTTATTATCGTTCAAATCGCCCAAATCAACTACTGCTGCTTGAGGTGGTGTTTGCGTACCACTAAGTAACGTTATGGAGTTTAAATCAATGATTTCTAATTGATTGTTACTTGCAAACATATCAACCACGCCAATAACCTCAACAATGTCACCGGCAATTACCTGAGTAGCGGTTGGGTGGGCAACTAAATTTGTTCCGGTAGAATAAGAGCAAAGAACCTCTATGGCTTTAAAGGGCTCAGCTGTTGTTCCGGTTGCGGTATCAGCGATGTACATAAATGGGCGAAAACCACCTTGCACACTTCCTGAAGGAACCTCAACCAATCCGCCATCAACCACAACGACACCAACAGTACGGACGGTATCGCCGTGATATTGTGACGTATCGTTGCAATTGGCAAGATCAGATGCGCTGACAAACTGGATGTCGTTGACGCTTACAAACGGGGGCGTTTGGGCAAACGCTGTTAGAGAAATGGCTAAAGCCATTAGGGAAAAGAAACGTTTCATGATGTGTAACATTTACAAAATTGATGTTGGGGGTTATTTAATGATTGCAAAAGTCCCCGACTTAGACACCCCTGTATCTAAATCTTGAACGGTGAATAAATACATACCTCGTGCAATGATTTGCGTACTTTTACTGAGCAAGTCCCAAGCGTGTTCGCCTCCCGAAAACACATTTTGATCGGGATTCTCGGCGCCAAATGTTCTAAACCATCGAATGTCTTGTCCATCATAAGATTCATCGTGCTGAATTTCGTCGATGATATCTCCTGCAGGAGTGAAAATTTTGATAACGCAACGGCGAGGCAAATTGGCAAAAATGATTTTTCTACTTTCTTCCTGAAAAGACGATCGTCCTTCCCAAGCAGCGCCATAGTAATATGGATTGGGGTAAACAAAGGGAGCGTTATCTTCCAAGGCTTCATTGGGCATGGTGCCGGCAAAGGCACGAAACTGATTAGACAACGGTGCCGATTCCAAGGATTCAAGATTGATTTCTTCATTACCCCGGTCAAATGCCGTAACGGCGACCGCGTGTTGCCATCCGTTGGGAAGGTCTTTAACCGTAAACTTAAACCAATAAGCGTTGGTGTCGTTTGGGAAGTACACCGGCTCATCAAGCTCAATACTCTCAAAACCAGTTTCTTTGAAATACCCATTATCAGCGATGTCCCACTCACCTATTTTCACCAATGCACTCGCCACGTCTTGTGTTCCCATCACATCAAAACCCAGTGGCGTCATATACACCCTAAATCCTTCAAAATCCATTTCCCCGGAAATGGGGTCTACCGAGAAAAAAGAGTTGTCGCTCCAGTAAATATCAATTTGATTTTCTGAGGTTGTAACCCGTGTAATCGGTCGGTCAGGTGGTGCGGGGAGAATCCAACGGGTTATTTTTCCATCGCCATCTAAATCTTCTCCGGGATCGAGTACACCGTTAAAGTTTACATCCTCTCCATTGTAAGCGGTTTGCACCCAGTTGACATTATCCACAAGGTTCTGACGTTGTACAGCGTTATTATCGGCGTTGGGGTTACCGTCTTCGTTTTTTGGCGCGATTACGTAGGCAAACGTAACTTCAATTTCGTCACCGGGCGCAAAGTCGCGATAAGGACCAGCAGATACTACATCCGAACGGTTGCCCGGTGCGTTGAGCATGGCTTGAAAATCAACGCCCAAAGACTGCTGACAGTCGGGAGATGACGGGTTTTCCCAACACGGATGCTGATTCATTCCCTCAGCCATTTTTCGGAACCGTTGGTCGTCGTTGACCGGAAAAAAGAAAATTGGGTTCGCGCTATTGTTAAATTGCCATGCTTGATAGTTGCAATTAAAATTTTCGGATACCCAACGTTGCTCCTGCATATTAAACGTAGAATCTAAGCTGTTGTGATGAAAGCCAAATTTGTCTTCGGATCCGAGAAAAACTTGGGATATGTAGCTGTCGGTAAAACCTACATCACCGGTGGCATCAAAACAATAAGCGGCATTGAGCGAATCGATGAACCCATTACCGCCCTGCGTGTAAAACGTTGCGCCTCCGGCTCCGGCAGGCGTTACGTTGATGTTGCGCACAACGGTGTTATTCCAGAAACCAACAAACACGCTGTCGTACGTGCTGCTTCCGATATTCCGAAAAGTGGCATTAACCACCACAAAAAAATCGCTGAAACTGTAATTCCAATTGTATGTCTCCATGGTGACCTCTACATTCATGGGGAATTGGTGATTACCAATGGGTGTATTTGTCCCCGGAACCACCTGACTACTATCGTTAAAAACCGAAACAAAATCTTGATGAGATACGGCATTGTTGGAGAAAAACCGACTGTCAAACAACGATGAGCGCTCGCGAAACGGCGGTGTACCAACAGGTACGGTAAATTCAAAACCCGAACGTCCTGGTGCGTAACCTTGGGGGGCATCCAATGCCGACGTACTCACTTCTAAAGCGCCACCTCGATTTCGGTTTGCACCACCGATCCAAATACCTCCTTCAAACAAGTGTTCAACACCCGATCCGGCAGGATACTCGGCGCTTTGCTGCCCGGTGCCATCGCGGTATCCGCGAAACGCATTGCCAAACGTACCTACATTCGTTACGGTTAGTCGCATGTTGGAGGCGTTGGTCACTTTTTCCTCAAATAACTGTGCATTGGCGGTCAACCCAAAAAGCGCACAAAAAAACAAAAGCAACACCCGTTTTTTCAACATTGGAATAGGTAAATTACACACAACAGTGAAGATTCTCTTCGGCACTTATTCAATAATTTAATGCCGCAAATTTACGTTGAGAAAACGCTTCTAAGTTATGGGATTATTAACAATTTTTGAACGAATAAAAGATGGCATCTGAAAAAAAAGTTGTTCAAAATCCCAAGCGTTTATACCAAATGCCCGCACACTTAAAACTGCTGTTTAAATCTGTGTGAGACTTTACCCCTAAACACCCGACGCCAATATTGGTATCTCTTAAGAATTAATGTGTTGTTTTAATGCGTAATGATTCTCAAATCCTAAATCTATAGTGTCCTCGCCGCTCTAGTCAAGCGATCATTCAGCGCTGGACCTAAATCAGTTTCGGGAAACGTTTCACAGTAAATGACATCTACGGAGTCATCGGCATCTAAGGTATGTAGGGCGGCGAAAAAGTTTGTGGCGGATTCTTTGGTACAGGCTTTTTTGGAAAGTTGAATGCGCTTGGTCGGATGCAAATGATCTGCGTTTCTACCAAAGGCCAAAACAGCGGCTTTCGCGGGCAATTCAAGCGTTTGAAAATCGACAATGTAAAGCGGTTTTCGCGGGGCGTAGTGAACGTCGATGTTGCCGGGCGCACTGGGTCTTGAACTGGACACAACCGCAACGTCCGGGGTGTAGCCAATAACCGATGTGAGCGACTCTAAAGACAAACTGCCTTTGCGCAACACCTTTACCCGGTCACCGGTCAAATCTAAAATGGTTGACTCCACTCCCAAATCGCAAACACCGCCATCGAGTATGTAGTCGATTTCGTCGGTAAACTGACGTTGAATGTGTTCCGGCCTCGTTGGACTGATGTAGCCAAATCGATTGGCCGATGGTGCGGCCAACGGCACATCCAGCGAAGACAATAATTCTCTGGTCAAGGGATGTCGGGGAAAGCGAATGCCCACCGTATCCAATCCGCTGGTGACCAAATCCGGCACCTTATCGGTGCGCGGCAGCACGTAGGTCACCGGGCCCGGACTAAACGCTTTGGTTAGTGTAAACCAAATGTCCGGCAAAGATTTCACAAAAGGTAAGGCGTCATTGATGTCGTGAAAATGAAGTATCAGCGGATCGAAGAATGGGCGTTTTTTGGCAGAAAAAATACCGGCAACGGCGTCAACATTAGTGCCATCAGCGGCTAAACCATACACCGTTTCGGTTGGGATGGCCACCAATCTACCACGCCGTATGAGATCGACTGCTTTTCCAATGTCCTTCCCCTGCTCCATGATTTTTAATATTTGTCCATAAAGTCAAAATGGCTGAACTAGAAAGTTCGAGGACAAGGCTTGCTGTAGGGGGCAGTCTTTTGCTGCCCCTGCCTATTTGCCTTTACCGCGTATATGCACAACGCCGTCATCGGACTTTATAGACAGCCACTATTTAGCGAATTCTATCGGCCGCACGTACCAACCGCTCATCTTTCATAATCAATCGATTGGCCAAAGACAATAAAATGACCGATAGCAACGGGAAAACAGCACCCGTTTCGGTGGAGATATCCGGTGTGTTAAACACCTTAATGACAAGATAGACCACCAACGCCAAATTGATCAACATATTCAGTCGATTGATGATGAATTGTTTTTTACGTGCTCTAAATTGAAAAATGGCGTAAAAGGCAAGCACAAAGCTCATAACTATCGGAATTATGGTTGTCCATTTGGACTGCGCAAATACCACAACATCTTCACCAATACTGTAAAACGGAAAATACCAAATGGCCACACCCATTATCAATACGACCATGGCCATCAACAAAGATTGTTTGCGTTGAATCATTTGAAAAATATTTGACCACAAAAGTACGATAAGTAAAATCTATGCTGTCATAAAAACTAACGAAGTTTTAAACTAAATGGAGATTACAAACCTTACTTTTGTACTCGAATTTTAGTAATCAATAAAACCATTTATCATATGGCAGTATTAGTTGGAAAACCAGCGCCTTCATTTAAGGCAGCCGCCGTTATCGACGGCGAAGAAATCGTTAATGACTTTAGCCTTG
>SKIJ01000109.1 GCA_007116495.1 Cryomorphaceae bacterium
ATTTCGGTCTCAATAACAGAATTGATTTCTTCAATCTCTTTTGCGGTAACGGCACACCTCTGCGCTATTTCAATCATTTCTCCGTGCCAGTCCCAGCCTTCAAACGTCTTCTTTTCGTAGTGCTTTAAACCATACTTATACAGTTGTTTACGAACGGGATGCCCCTCATCAACTTCATCAGCAACTTTTATAAGCAATGCTGTGGCTTCGTCAACGCACCTACCAATATCTCCCCCACTGTCATCAGCATATTCAAATGCTTTATAGATTTCTTCCAAAACAGCTGCACCGATAAAAAAAGCACTTTCAAAGCGCCCGTTTTTGAGATGCTGTTCACCGACTACAAGAAATTTAGATATTTGATTAACCAATACAGACGCATTCCTCAAGTCGATGAAGCGGTAACGACCACTTCTGCGAGCGCGCACCTCCGCGCGAACCATTTTTTTATAATTGGTTATGGTTTGATGCGGGTTAAGATATGCGAATGTGGTTAAAAAGTAATCGCGAAACGACTCATTCGCCAATACAAATTCTTCCGTAAAGCGCATCAAGTCTTCATGGGCAAGCTTTTCTAAAATCATCTGCGCTTGCTCTTCAACCGAAGGTTTCACCTTCTTTTTCTTCCGCTCTTTCTTTTTGGGATCCGGCAATCCAAGCTCATCTTTTTGCATATAGAAAATGCAGGCAACCACGTGTTTACACACCGGGGCTTCATACGGACATGTACAGTCGTGTTGTGAAATTTCCGACTGATTAAAAACGATGGTCACTCGATACTCATCTGAACCTTCTACCACAAACGCCAATTGATTGGACTTAACTAACGTAGGCTCTCCTACTCTACCCTGTTTAAAATACGCCTCGCCACGACTTAGGATAACCGGGTCAATGTGTTGTTCAAATGCTTGAAGTGGTATGCTCATGATTTTAAGAATTATGATTTGAAAGATACTTCTGGTGTCGTGTGATAACGCTGTTTCTTAAAAAAGCGCAAGACGAAATCAATGTTTTCAAGCAGGTACTGTCCATTTTTTTCTTTTAAAAACGTGATGTTATCTTTACAGTGTTCGACGCAATACATCACCAATTCTGTGGAAATGCTGTCGTCGATGAGTAAAAACATAAACTCCCCCGCACTATCCTCTTCCTTTAAAAAAGGATTAGACGGCAAAGGAAACGCAGAGTTCACTCCCATAGCGAGCTCAATACCGCTCTTTGGATTAAAAAACACTAAGCCTTTGTTTTCATAGCCGGACACATCAAGGTCTCCATCGATTTCAGAAAAATTACGTTCACGAATTTTGAATAACATTCGCTTAAAAAAACTTAGCTTGTTCTTCGCTTTCTCCCTGTAAAAATGGGCAAACCGTTTTGTAAATACCTTCATTTCGTTGGTTGACATAAACGCAATGGGAGAACCGTCGTTAAATGCCAAAAAAGCCTCCTCTTGTGCTCTTAGTAAATGTACAGATTTAATAAGGTTATTGTCAAGAAAGTTGAACTCTGAAATAGATTTTACGGATTGTTTGTCGCTATTGACGAAATCTACGTTGTAAGGCCCTTGCGCGAAAACACCGGAAAGCCACCATTCATCGCGCCACCGCACCATCCCACAGTGAATAATTGTATTTTTTTCTTCAGTATAGGAGGTGCGATCAATCGATTTTTTGCTCATGGGAATAAATTTTCCCGTAGCGATATGTTCAAGATAAATATGTTTTTTACTGGCATCCTTCAACAAAAAATTTCCCTGAACTCGTCTCGACATATTTTCAAAAGCGGCACGTATTGGCGCGTTTTCTTCCAACAATTCACACGCCCAGTCCACAGCTCTAAACGCCAGCAAACGCGATGCATAATTGTGCAGCGCATGATCTCTCAAATTAATGAGCGTTGCCCTTGTTTCTTGCGCATCAATATCTTTTTCCAATATTTCAATCTCCTCCTCAGCCAGTCGGTATGAAAGATCCGGAATAAATAAATATGAACGAAAAAAAAGCTTATCTAAGAACTCACGCGCAACAAAGTAATCTGCTTCATTTGCATCAATATCATAAGACGATTTCAAACGCTCATTTTCGGGCGCTGTTTCCCATTCATCTTCAAACACCTTCATTATTTCAACGGCCACATCCCAAATATCCCTATCCAATGCAATCAATAGTTCTCTATCGTTTTGGCAGTTCAAACAATACCAAATCAAAAAACACACATCCTCTTGATTGATTTCCTCTTCATAATACGTATGACAAGGAAAAAACGGGAGCGGCTTGCCGTATAATTCCTTGTTCTTCTTTACAAACGTATTCCATAGGTTGGTACCGGAAATCAAGTCTTCAAAGTAAGACACCAAAAAGCAAGACAACATATTCATGTCCTTAAAACCCGTGCGAGCCTCCGCCCACTTTGCAAACGATCCCGACAGAATGCGGGCTTTAACCTCGTTGCACAGATTTAGGTAATACATATCCACCTTACCCGAGTTTTTATAAGGCTTAAAATTCATCCATTCGTCGATGTATATTCGCTTCATAGAAGGAGGGGCATTTTAAAAATTAACAGTTTGCCAAATACAAAAAATCAAACCTCTAAAGCAACAAAGCTAAGACTATGACCAAGCTTAACAAAATGAAAAAAATGTTCATGGATTTTCCCTTTCGCATCTTGATGGGGCAACAAACCTTCACTTAGGGCAAAATCTCTGTCGTTGATGTGCATGCGACTATTTAATAGATTGTATGCAGGACTTAGTTTGAAGTCGCCAAAGACTGTTTCAATAATCGAGACATTTTTGTAATGCGCGTCTCCGTTACATATCAAGTAATTAAAGGTGCTCTTCAGCACTTCGCTATACCATTTGTAGAAAAAAGTTGGTCTTGTGTTAAATAATCTACATGTAACCGTCATCGCTTTACTTTTGCAGCGCCTAAAAAAATGGCTTTTAACGTATTCAGGTCTTTTCATTTATCCTTGAAGCAATCAAAAGTGAAGCAACTCTATTACTTGACCACCGTCCTACTGTCATTGACATGGCAACTATCTGCGCAAAACCGCGTTTACATTACCCCAAATGGCAATGGCTCCGCCGACGGATCTTCTTGGAACAATGCACTTCCCGGTAACCAAATTCAAAATGCCATTGATGGCTTAAGCAGCGGTGGTGAGGTGTGGATTGCCGCCGGTACGTATCTACCCACGGAAACTTACGACAACAGCACGATTATTCGGAGAACGTCTTTTACCCTTCGCTCAGACGTACATCTTTACGGAGGCTTTTCAGGCACCGAGTCGGATACATCACAGCGGGTCAACTTTGGCGAAGGCGGGAACAACGAAACCATTCTCAGTGGCGACATTGGCATTCCCGGAGACAGCACCGATAACGCCTTTCATGTGATATGGGGACCATCCGGCATTACCAATGTCCGCGTAGATGGCTTTACCATTCGCGACGGCGTGGCCAATGGCGGTAACTTCAACGACAGAAGCGGTGGAGGGCTACACATCAATACCGGAACTACAGTCGTTTCACAATGCGTGATTAAAAAAAACTACGGTGAATCTGCCGGAGGAGGCGTTTTCATCCGCAGCAATAACGAGTTGTACCACTGTGTCATAAAAGAAAACCACTGTGATGATCGCGGCGGTGGTGTTTATTTTTCACATTTCAATTTATCGAGCAACGTGGAGCCCATTGCAGAAAACTGTTTGTTCTTCAACAATTCTTGCGACTCCGAAGGTGGTGGCGCACATTTACGCGGTGGCGGACAGGTTTACAACAGCCGTTTTATTGGAAATTTCGCCGTAAGAGGTGGTGGTGCGTATGTCCATAACCAAGGCGATGTGGTTAATTCCATAGCGGCAAACAACCGAGCCACCATTACCGGTGGAGGCTTCCATATCACCGGAGGAAACATCATCAACACGACCATCGTACGAAATCAAGGCGGCACAAATAATGGCGGTGGCGTGTATAGATCCGGTACTGGTTTGGTTCAAAACTCCGTGCTATGGGGAAATAGTCACCAGTTTCGCTATCTGGGAAGTGGCATTGCCATCGAACACTCGGCGATGCAGCCGGGACATAACATTCCGGCCGGTGGACTCGGCTCAGGCGTAATCATCATTTCCAATCAAAACTCGGGAACGGACCCCGCAGTATTGTACCCCAACTTTGTAAGCCCAACAACTGCCTTCGGACTCGACCCAAGCAATCCGGCCTCCCCTCTCACAGCAGACTGGAACATCACCTGCGAATCGGCCTTGATTGATGGTGGTGATAGCACGCTCGTTCCCGCCGGTTTTAATGCTGACTTTGCAGGCAACCTCCGCTTTGTCGACGGTAATGGTGATGGATCCGCACTGCCCGACTTAGGCGCCTTCGAATACACGCCAAGCTTGAGCGACTCCGTCACCATTTGTCCGGGCGACACCATCGTACTTGGCAGTCAAATCATCACCGGCAGTGGCGTTTACAACGACACCCTCCCCGGCTCAGGTAACTGCGATTCCATTATTCAGTTGGTGGTGGATGTACTTATCGCCGACTCCGCCTTTTTCCAAGAGCAGATTTGCGAAGGCGATGTCTTTACCTTCCGTGGACAATCCTTCACGTCAACCGGCACATATATCGTGACCACGCCAAGCCCTTCCGGCTGCGACAGCATTCTCCAACTCGCGCTTGATGTGGCTCCCGTGGACACCGTTCAGTTGGCTGACACCACCGTATTTGAAGGACAAAACGCTACCTTTTTTCAAATCCCCATCGACAGCACGGGTACATACAGTTTTACCGAACAAAGTTCCAACGGCTGTGATTCCATCATCAAACAAAACATCACCCTATTGGATGTTGACAGCGTTCTCAATGAATCGTTTTGCGCCGGAAGCAGCTTTTCGTTTCTAGGCAGTCAGCTCGACTCTGCCGGTGATTACTTTTTCATTTTGGCCGACAGCACCGTGCTAAAACTCATTCTCGGCGAATACGGTGGCGACACCACGGATCTGGGTAATGTATTTATCAGTCAGGGAACAAGCTATAACTTCTTTGGCACCAACATCAGTACGCCGGGCACATACTACCACACCACAACGACGTCAAACGGTTGTGACAGCATATTACAGATTTCGCTTTACTACAGAAAATACGTAACCATTACCGGTGCAGGTGCACAAAACGGCAACAGTTGGAGCTCGGCTTACAGCGCCTCTCAACTTCAATCCGGTATCGACGGACTGGCATCGGGCGGTGGCGGACAGGTATGGGTGGCTAAAGGCGTTTACAAGCCCGGAAACCTGCGCAGCGATA
>SKIJ01000011.1 GCA_007116495.1 Cryomorphaceae bacterium
AGGCACATCTTGCAAATCTGAACCACAAGCAGTGCAGTAATCAGGAACATAATCAATAACTTGATCGGGGTTTTCAATCATCTTCAAGGTATTACCCTCGCGACCCTTTTGTCCTCCTGGCTTTCTGCCGGTTTGTTCGCGAAGGGTTTTGGTCTTTAGCGGCCTATTTTCATCTTTTGACGGCGGAACAGAACTGTTGCGACTGTTTTTCTTTGGCGCTTGTGTTTTGGAAATCAACTCCCGCAACATTGTATTTTCTTTGCGTAGTTTTTTGTTTTCCTTACGTAGTTGAATATTTACCGACCGTAGCTCTTTGTTTTCATTGCGTAACTCAATATTTTCTCTGCGAAGTTCCTTGTTTTCCCGTTGCAATACAACAACATCATTTTTCAATACTCTATTTTGACCCTCAAGCTCTACAACTCGCTCTCTGAGTTTTTCAATTTCTTGAAATAGAATTGCTATTTGCTTGACGTAATCCATGCTTTGCTGTTAACTTGCTGCAAAGTTGGATTAATCCAAAGTGATTAGCCAAATGTTTATCAACAAACTTGTTAGATAGTTCACAACAGATGTTGATAAATGTGTGATTTTTTCAAAATTTAGCGATAACAACTCTGAAAAATTGTTGATAAACCAACAACTTTTTGAAAATGGGAAAAATTAGTACTGATTAGTTACAAAGTTTTGTTTACTTTTGCAACAAAATTAAATGACTAATTTCCAGAAATTTAATTTCTTATTTTTCTTAAAAAAAAATTCATGAATTTGAATCACTCTACTTTTAAAAAATTGTTTTTAATTCAATTTTTTGTACTGCCATTGTTTTTTCTCACCGGTATAGCTACACATGCCCAAACGGTAGATTTTACAGTTTGGACATTTGAAGAAAATCCGTTGTTAATAGGTAATGCAACACCCGGCCCCACTGTAGGTTCAGGATCTGCCTCCATTGTTGGGAGTATGGGTAGTCCTGGTAGATTTGTTGGTGCTCTTGAAAGCACTGGATGTAGTCTTGAGTCGAATACCGGCGGTTGGGGCATTCAAAATGCTAATCCTGGATCCAATCAGTCAAGTGGTGTGCAATTTATGGTTTCTACTGTTGGTTACCGAGATATCGTTTTTCGTTATGATCACAGATTTTCAAACACTGCCACAAGAACAGTGAGAATACAGTACACTTTAGACGGTACTTCTTGGAATAATTTTGATGCATCAACAAACTATACCAACAATTGCGGTCGTGGGGCAGTTGACAATGGACGTATTGATATCTCAGATCCAGTAGGAGGTAGCGCAGGGGAGACTTGGAGTAGAAGAGTTATTAATTTTTCTTCTATTTCTGCAGCCAATAACAATCCCAATTTTGGGGTTAGAATTTTAGCCGCCCACTATCAAACAACAGGTCAATTTCGACAGGCTGATGATGCAAATAGTATTGCTACTTCTGGGGCGTGGCGCTTTGATAATGTTACATTTTCAGGCGTCGAACCCACAATTTTTTATTACAGAGGAACAGGAAATCTGACATTAACTTCAAGCTGGACAACAAATCCAGATGGCGTAGGTGGAATTGAACCTTTAAATTTCTCCACACCAAATCAAGTTTTTGAATTAAGAAACGCTACTTCCCCAGTCACCCTTACTTCTTCTTGGACTGTTTCCGGGGCAGGATCTAAAGTTGTTGTCGGCGACGGCACTGACGACATTGAATTTACTGTAGATGCTATTTTTAACGCATCGGAAGTCGATTTACAAAACAAAGCAACCTACATCATACAAAACAACACAGTCCCTGATTTTGGGACGATTGACATTGGGTCTACCGTACGCTATACAGGAAATTCAAGTACTACGTTTGATGTTCAGCCCGTCACGTATGGTACTTTAGAACTGCGCGGGGAGGCAATCAAACATCTACCCGATGACGACTTTACCGTTGAGGGTGATTTTAAACTGGAAGGTACCATTAATACCCACGCAACAGATTTTAGAGAAATCCAATTTAACGGTGAGAATTTACGCGTATTAGAAGGAGCAAACATACAAGCTGGAAACGGCTCAACCATTACCACTCAACGGAATACCAATTTAAGATTAAATAATGATGTCGATCAGACCATTAGTTGTGAGACTGCCGACGACACCTTACGAATAGGTCGATTAATATCAACCAAGACTTCAGGAAGTTTAACCATAGAAGGAAACATTTCCATTTATAATCATCTTATGCTTGACTATTCAAGTTCATCTGAATTTTCAAGTATTGGATCTAGTTACATGCTCATAGGTGGTGGTATTGAAGCTGATGGTGATGAAAGCAATTATGACCTTAACGGAACTGTTGAAATTAGAAGATTAGATGGGACAACAGACGCTCATTTTCTTCGCCGATATTTATCTGACGACGATAATCCTGCTGTCTGTGCTTTCTATGATTTAATTTTAAATTCCAATGCAGATATTCTCTTCCAACCAATCAGCTCCAGTGAAGCAACATATAATATAAAAAACGATCTTACAATTCAAGATATGAATGGCGAGGTCAGATTTGGAGTTAATAATATCATACATGTGGAAGGCGACCTAATTAATCAAGAAGATAGTGAGATCGAAATCAATATAGGAAGCGCTCTCGTTGTTTTAGGTGAACTAATTAACGATGGAATCATTTCCCTGATTGCGGATAACGTAGAAGATTATGCTCGTCTTATCAGCAACGCTTCAAGCGGAACAGGAACCGTTAAGCAGCAAATGGCTTTAGACCCCGGCTCCAGCTTTAATTGGTACGCAATAGGTGCTCCTACAAGTAATATCTCAGCATCGTCTATTGGTGATGGGTTATTTACCAACACATCTGTATATTCATGGCATGCAGTAAATGGCTGGAGTCCAGCTAATACATCAAGCTTTGAACGTGGAGAAGCGCTGTTTTTTGCCGTTGGTGAGAACTCGCATGGCTCATTTACCATTTCGTCAACTAATGATAAAATAGAGTTTTCTGGCAACAATCCAGACAACACATCTGATGTGGTGGTGAATATGGATCATGGTAACGCTCCTACGGGGGTAACTTTCTTTACAGGTTTAACAACAGCTGAAGAAGGATGGAACCTATTGTCTAATCCTTATAATGCCGATTTCGACCTAAACAATTTGGATACTGACAATCAATCTCCTGAAAAGGCCATCAGTTTTAAAATCCCATCTGCCTACGTGGCTTACAGTCCTGGTTCCAATACCCCAGAATCTCGAAGGTTTTTACCTCCAGGGCAAGGGTTTTTTGTACGTGCTACCACAACAGGACAAAGCTTTACTTTTGACAGAAGTCGTAGAGCAACATCCGGAGGTAATGGGTTGCTTCGCACAAATAAGCAAATAGAAAAAATTGAGGTTGAAGTACGAAGAGATTCATTAACAGCAGATGTAACCTACATTAATTTCTTGCAAGATGCTACCACGGATTTTGACGGGATGTACGATGCACACAAATTACTCAACGACGAAGATTTTCCAACTTTCTACACGGAAATAGGCAGTCATCGATACGCAATTAATTCTTTACCCACTCTTGTAGGCAAGTATAGCTTACCTGCCGGCTTTAAAACTACCACTGCAGGTGATTATACAATTTCTCTGGCAAATCTACCTAAGATAAACCCAACTATTCAGGTATACCTAGAAGATAAATTTGAAGAAATCTTTACCAACTTAAAAGTTGAAAATTACAACTTTAATCACTCGTCATCGAATCCTGCAGATCGTTTTGTACTTCACTTTGGCAATGTGGCACTAAGCGCCGAAGATTTAAGAGTTAAGCAAGCATTAAAATGTTGGGTTTACGATGGGAAAGCTTACATCCAAACCAGCCAAGACCAAGGGAATTCACAAATTGATATTACAGACCTTTCCGGAAAGATCGTATTCAGTACGCAATCCATTCTTCCCAAGGGTCAAACAGAAGTTGATATCCCAACCAGTTTGAGCAAAGGCGTTTACCTTTTAAAAGTTACTTCAGACAAAAAACAGAAAGTCGTGAAATTTTCGCATTAACACGACTTGAATGGTACTTATTTAGTTATGACCGACAATGTCTACCAAGTAGGATTCAACTTGAGGGACGTCGTCCAACATATCCGGAAGTACTCTTTTAAATACATCCTGAATTTGATCACTATCAGAGTCAAGATAAACCTTAGCTCATATGGTTTTGATTTGCGCGGAAACGTAAACCATCAAAAAAAGCAGGAGAAAAAGCATGACATTCTTCATGGTATTTCAATTTAAGGGTTAAGACAATGATATTTGAATAAGGCATTAATAAGAAATCAGTAGTCAAATATAATGCTTCAAAAAAAGATAACACTATGCATTGTCCAACATATTTGCCAACTCCTCCAAACTAACTTGTCGATAGTTTAACCCACTAATCTTACTGCTTTTCACCATTTCCTTGGTGGCATAAATTTTTCCGTCAACAACTTTATAGGAAAACAGCTCAACGCTTTCGTCTTTGGGAAAACGCGGTGAAAAACACTTTCCCTGATCGCCAAAACGAAAACTCATTGCCGAATTAATATCCTTAAAAAGAAGTTGAACCTTGGCACCTTCTTCAACCTTATCAATTTCAACAAACATCATTTCACTGTTGTCAACATTGTAAAACTTATCTACATTAATCCAACCCATGGTAGATACGCTCATCACAAAGTTGCGGGCGAAATCATCGGTGACATCAATACCCAATGAATCGTAATAAGCTACATGCTTAAGATAAGCTTCTTTTTTTCGCTCGTTATATAAATTGACCTGTTCTCTATATATGGAGTAAGCAGAGTCTCTACGAATGCGATTTATTCGAAAAATATCCGATACTTCTTCCGATTGAAAGTGATCCAGACTGTCTTTTTTTCTCTGCTGCTGATAAGCGGCTAAGTCTTCCTTGTATTTCCGCATTAACTTAGGAAAAACAATCTCATGATTTTCATACGCGCGTAAACGCTCAACATAACGCACAAAATTCCTATCATAGCGGTCAACTGATTTTTTGTATTCCATTTCGGCACGTTCCATCTTCGCCGATTTATTCATGGTATACCAACTGATTCTAGGAGGGATGTA
>SKIJ01000148.1 GCA_007116495.1 Cryomorphaceae bacterium
ACCCATGTGCCGTTTCAATACAAAAACTCAAATAAATACACGGGGATTTTTCGATAATAGCAAGCTTAGCACAAAAATGAACAGCATTCATGCTTATGTCCATTTTTTTGTGTTTTCTGAATATTACAACTACTGTCCTTTAAAACGAACTTGTTTGCGACACTCTACATTTTATATTCCTGTGGTGCCTAAACGAAAGCAAACATTTACTCCCCATCAAAAAAAAGCAAAAGACAAGGCTTGGGAAATTTACGAGCTTTTCTTGCAGCGACTAATAATCTTCATCATCGTCTGAAAAACCAGCTGATTATTGGCTGTCTGATTCACGGTTCCGGTGATGAACAAATCCCGCTCCGGCACGTAAAACGCAATGGTTCCCACCGATCCGCAATGTCCTATGATTTCGGGAACGGGTGAAAATGGAGATAATATCCTCGGCATGTAAAACTTCTGAACACCTTTACCATATTTGAAAGGAAAAAACACATTGTTCCAATCTTTTAATTCTTCAATAAAAGCATCGGAAAAGTGTCCGCCTGTGAAAAAAGCTTTGATAAACTTCATTTGATCCCCAGCCGTACTGGCAACATCATGCTTGGAGGATTCCCAATACGCGGAAATTTCTATCTCTTTTGGCTTGTGATAAACCGGTGCGCACTGGGTAGCGTTTTTCACATTCAATACGAAGGTGTTGCGCATGTCAAGCTCTTCAAATAAAGATTGTAACACAGCATCCAAAGGCTTTTGTGCAATCTTTTCAATTATTCTACCCAACAGTCGGAAATTGGTTTCCGAGTAACTGGCTTTCCCCACACTGCCCGGAATAAACTTGGGATTCATAAGTTTGACCTCACCAATAACTTTATCCATTGGCCAGGATTGATTCTCATGAGCTTTGAGAATCAAATCCATGTTTTTCTTGCCATCGGGGCGCTTGTCGATCAAATAACAAGGCAGTCCGGAAGTATGACTTATCAAATGCTTTATGGTTAACTCGCTAGAATAATCTTTTCCCTTGTAAACCAATAGTCCATCTGCCCATTCTTGGGGTAGAAATTTCCAAATCGAGTCGTCCCATTGTAATTGACCATCGTTTATATATCGCAAAATGATAAACGAAATCATCAACTTATTGATGCTGGCAATGTAATAGGGTTGATCGGGGTTGAGATTGCCGGTACTTGAAAACAAATTCATGCTTTCATCTTTAGACGAAACGTAAAAAACAGAGCCGTGAACATTTTTCTTTCTTTCGAGTCTGGACACAATTTTATCCAACTCTTCCTGACTGATTCGCTTCATGTGTTCTTTATTTTTAGGATTTTGGTTGTCATGGTTGATGCTTTTCCTATCATTTGATGAATGCTCTCCACCTTTAAGATTTGAAAAAGTGGCACTTAAGACTGAGAGGAAAAGACTTAGAGATAAAACGATTTTACCCATATTGCTCTAGAATTTTGGTTTTCTGGTTTAGAAAGAGATTAGTCATCATTTGTCTAAAAAAAAATACGAAAAACGTTCGGAAGCATTATTTAGGACTTTTCGCATTCTACCTTCAACATTTCAAGCCATCTGATCATTCCGTTTTCCAAGTTTTTGTTGAATGTTTTCTTAAAAAGAACTGCTAATGATCCTTCCATACTTTCTTCCACCAAAACATGGACATCACCATCTTTTTCTGTTAGCGTCCAATTGTGTATGGCAAACAACCCAAGCGATTTGCCTGTCCAACCAAAATGAGATTGTGGTTCAACCGTATGCAAAGTAGAATGAATTTTTGCCCCTCCGGTTTTCCAGTCGAAGGTTGAACCGACCTGGAGGTTTCCGTTTAGCTTAGGTTTTTTTATGTCGGTTTGCCAATTATCCCAACGGTCAATGTCGGTCAGAACACTCCATACCGTTTGTAAATCGGCATTGATCCTAATGGTTTTCCGGCAAACTACCGGTGCGGTTTCATTGATGATTTCCATGTGATTGGGTGATTTTGCAAAAGAACTTTGAAGATGTAACATATTCATTGCGATTGAGAAAATTTGTAAAGTAAACATTTTGTTTGTTTTAAATTTGGCACAAAAGTCTATACAAATTCAATCGACCCACTTGACAAATATCAATAAATCAGCTTGACGATTTCCGACGAATTCGGCTCAAGGTTTCCGGGGTCATCCCCAGCATGGAAGCAAAATACTGCAATGGCACTTGGTTAAAAAGGTGTTTGTTATACGCAAATAGTTGATTATACCTCTCATCTGCAGTCAGTGACAAATGCTGTAAAACCCTTTCTTCAATAATGGTAAAACACTTGGCAATAAACATTTTTTCTATTTCGGGCCAATGGGGTATGGCATCTGTTAATTTGTGATAGTCAGAAGTTTGTAATACCAAAAGCTCTACATAAGTGAGGGCTTGCATATTCCACCTTGCCGGTTCTTTAAACACAAAACTCTTTAAGTCAACCACAAAACTCCCTTCCGTGGAAATCCATTTAGTGATTTCTTTGTCGCCCACCACAACGAACTCCCTGAGCATGCCTTTTTGCAAAAACCCGAGGTTTCCTGAAGTTTGGCCGGACTTTATAAAGTAATCGCCCTTTTGTAGAACTTTTGGTTTAAAGAAAGATTGGATTACCGTCATTTCCGTATTGCTAACTCCAAATACGTTTTTGATTTGCTGTTCAAATGTGGTCATGGAAGATAAGTTAGTTCAAAAATGAGTTTTTACTTTTTAAGTTTTTATCACAAGAAACTCAACCAATCTCATCTAACAACAACCTTCACCCGCTCCACTACGCCGTCAACATACTGAATACTGAGAAAATACATTCCCTTAGGCTGATGAATCATATCTATCTGAAGCTCCTGAGATTGATTCCCTGATGCACGCTCAACAACCCGTCCGGTAAGGTTTATTACCTCCACCTTTTCTATAGGGCATTTTGCGGAAAGACTCAATACTCCCTGAGTGGGATTAGGGAACACCTTCACTTGGGATTCTTTTATTGGTGCAAATGAATTTGCAGAAAGCGATGCATTACGCAGCCAATAAACAATGGTGTCGCCTACAAACTGTGGAACATCAGGGGAATTAATGGGCGTAAGACTGTGGTTGAGACCGGGAATGAGAAAGAAGTTGTGGTTACCAGTTGTTTCCTGCTGAAAGCGAACCAACTCCAAAGGCGGTACGTTAAAATCTTTTCCAAATCCCAAAAACAATGCAGGCAACTGCGCTTGATCGTAAAGAATGGCTACAGAATCAGCGGCATTGATATACGGATTCCACTCTTGAGGCTGAAGTCCACCAAAAGGAGGCAAACCACCGTAGTTTTGCTGGCGCACCATATTAAAATAAGTCAAAAACTGCTGGCCTTGTTGGACAGCCGTAGCCATATCGCCCCCGCAAGAATCGACAATATCCACGAGTTGACGGGCAAAAATGGAATCAAATGGTGTACGCGATCCGGCAATGGAAATCAGGGCTTTTACGTCATTGCGCATATTGGCCATTACGGAAATAAGCATGGCACCCTCGCTGTGTCCGGCCAAAATAAGTTGGTTAGTATCGATGTCGGGACGGGTTTTAAGGTAATCTAAAGCAGATAAACCAGGCAGAAACACATTTTCAAAGCTTCGTACGCCGCTGTAGTTTGGACAGGAAATGAAAAGCTCATCATAGCGAAGGACTGCGTACCCGGAATCGCTTAACTGCTTGCCTAAATCGCGAAGCGGATACAGCGTTTGCCCTACCAGGCCGGGATACAGACAGTTGACATTAGGACTCGGCGTAAGCTCCATGGTTGAATGGCGGTCGTTCTGCCCAGAACCGGGAATCAATACAATGGCAGGATGCGGCCCGTTGCCCGCCGGCAAATCTAGTTCGCCTTGAAACGTACAGCCTCCGTGAGAGAAGGAGATGTTTTGAGTTTGAGCAGAAAGATTAATTCCCACAAAGACGATGAAGAAGGTGGAAAATAGATTTTTCATGTTGGTTGGATTAATAAAACTGTAAGCTGATGATAATCTTAGATACTATTTCTGCAGCAATCAATGCCACAATAAAACCCACGGTCATTTTAGAGCCCTTGAGATTGGTTGACACCTTATAGGCGTTGACCATTAAGGCGATAGACCAAATGGCAAACAGAATGATGGGCACACTCAGCAGTAAAAGCTGAGCCATTTCCGAACCACTAGGTGGCTCATTTAAATCCCCGACAGCCTCCATGCCTACCGCATACATGTAACCCGTTATATTCAGCAGGGGCAAAACGGCGTAGGGTGCTTTGGCCAAAAGCATGGTGCCTGCAATATCAATGAGTCGGGTGGTTGAAGCTCCTGAAGCCCTTGCCGCAATGAAGAAGCATATCGTCATGGCCAATAAATTGACACATTGATCGATGAAGGCGGTAAGGAAATGGCTTTCAGCAACAAAGTGCAAATCGAGTACACCGTCGAAGCGCGCATTGCCTAAGTGGGCCAGGGCTGCACCTATGATCATAAAGACAAAGCCAATGCCCAGCGCTTCGTAGCCGGCAAAACGGTTAAAGGGATTGAAAATGAAAGATGATTTTTTCATGAGAAATGTTGATTATAAAGTTTAATCTTCCTTGTAGTAAGACTTTTCAATTACAGTGAGACGTTTAATTATATCGTCAAGGGTATTGCGCACTTTGGGATAACTGTGGCCGGTAAACTTGGCCATTTCCTTCAAACTTCCAGACGTTTTGATAAACTCTAGGAGGAAATCGATATCTTCATTGGGAAGTTGTGCGAGAATGGGAAGGGAAAAGCTGCCTTCCACAGAAGTACCACAGGAAGCGCAACTCAATTTTGCCACATCTAGTTTGGATGAACACGCCGGACAGTTTACCGGAATTTTTTTAATGCCGTTCAAAATAAATTTATTTTAAAATTTTCGGCAAATATATGAATAAAATTCATTTCAAAATAAATATTATTAAAATTAGCTTTGCGAAACGGGTAATGCAAGTAAATTAGACACCATTCACACGCCTTTTTAATTTTTTTTCAGTTTTCTGAACACCGTACACATCTTACTAAAAAACCCTAACCTGACCTCCAC
>SKIJ01000128.1 GCA_007116495.1 Cryomorphaceae bacterium
CCTCAAGTTACTAACAACCAAGGTTTTGTTTTAGACAGCCTACCTATGGGACAGTGTGTCTGTGTATTCATTCGCGAGGCATGTCCACAAGGAGGTTTTGGTCCTTGGAGCGATGCCATTGAAATTTGTGTGCCCATTGAATACGATGCAGAGCTTCTTACGCTTATTTCACCTGACGACCTTGAGTGTGGCGATAGTTTGATGGAAGTCGTTGTTGAAATTCGCAATAACGGTTTCTTCCCGATTACCTCAATGCCCATTGAAGTAAACATGACGGGAGACATCAATCAAACATTGAACGTTACTTACACCGGCAATCTTTTGGAAGATGAAGTTGATACAGTTGTTGTAGGAACGATAAACAGTTACCTCGGCGGATATGTAAACATCAATGCATTTGTGGGCTTGGCAAACGATCAGTTTACAGGCAACGATACAATATCCAAAGACAGCCTATTTATTACGCCATTCTTACCTGTGATTACGAACAGTGAGTTCTGTCCGGGTGATGCGACGGTTGACTTACAAGCTATACCGTTGCCGTCTGGTAATTATGAGTGGTTTGATGTAGATACGGGAGGCACTCCACTATTCTTTGGCGACAGCATCAACGTTCCAACGTCAACAGGTACGCTGTATGTTGGGTATGCCGATATCCAGGATTCGTTGAATACCATTCAATCCAGTAACTCTGGCTGTGGTGCTGGAAACATGTTCAACATTACGGTCAATTCGAGCTTTGACATTACCGGATTCACGGTTCGTCCATTCGGTACACAAGCGAATATGCCAATCTCTGTCCACATTGTAGCTGGTGGATGGCAAGGAACGACTCAGGCAGACTGGACACTTATTGAAAGCGGCGTGATTCCCAACGCGGTTGCTCAACAGCCCGTGCGTTACAATCTGTCTAACCCAATAGCGGTTGTTCCCGGCATCACGTACGGTATATACCTGCAATTTAATGCGGCTTATACGGTAGGAGCAAATACATACTCGAATGCCGATATGACCCTTGAAGCTGGTCTGGGACTTTGTCAGCCTTTTGATTACTGCTGCGATCCACGAACATGGAATGGAGCGATTCACTACGGACTAACAGGGTGCTCGGATGAGCGTGTGCCGGTTACACCTACCATGATCGATAGTATAGTTGCCGATTTTGATTGGGTCATGCAGAGCCACACGGTTGACTTCGTGAACACCAGTGAGAATGCCGACTCTGTTGTATGGGATTTTGCAGGATTGGGAACGTCTAATGCAGACAGTGTAAGCTTCCAGTTTCCTGCCACTGATAGTTTCCAAGTTTGTTTGGTTGCGTACAACAAGTGTGGAACCGATACCATTTGCCAAATGGTGTATGCCGAGAACATATCGGTTAACGAACACAGCTTGGCCGCGAGTTTGAAGGTATTCCCGAATCCTTCTGAAGGCGTCTTCACGCTTACTTTTAATCAAGCATACATCAGTGATGTGACGCTTAGATTGATTGATATGAATGGTAAGAACATTTGGATGGAGCAGCTTGAAAAGTTCGACGGTACTTATCGTCGTGAATTTGACAATGGTCAATTGGCCTCAGGCATCTACATGTTGCAAATTCATACCAATGAAGGAAGCATCACACGAAAAGTGACGATCAATAAGTAAATTTTTCAGTAATATACTTTAACAATAATGCCCCCAATCGACAGCAATGTTGGTTGGGGGTTATTTTATGGCATCACCTACCGCAGTTCTAGCGAGTGTTTCTCCGATAAAGGGAAATGCGTTGATGGCATTGAAGAGTATGGCATCGGTAAGCCAGTTTTGCTTAAGCAGTAAGGATTGTAAAAATACACCTTGCTGAATGCGATTGTTGACATATTTCTGCACATACAGGTTTTGATCTTTGAGAAGCTTGTTCTTACTGATTGATCCGTTGTAGAATGCTTCGATACGCTTGGAAGTAACATAGGCAGAGCGGAAAGCCAAACTCATTCCATTCCCTGTGATGGGAGGGATAAACCCGGTGGCATCGCCCAGTAGCAACTGCTGATCAATGGTGGTGCCGCGGTAGGCAGTAAAGTGAAATTGGGATGTTGTTACCCTATTTTGCACGACCTTTATGCTTTTCATGCGGTTTTTCAAATGCGGATTTTCATGAAGGATAATGTTCTCAAACGTCTCAAAGTCTCCGGAATGTGTCTTTAAGTCGTTGGATTTTGCGATGTAGCATAGGCAGTAAAGATTTTGGTCAACTTTTGAAAATCCACAATAACCGTTTCGAAATACATGCATCTCGATAACATCTTCAGGGGCATCACTTTCTACGTGGTATTTTACCCCGATGAACCTGGTTCGTTCTTTTTTTAAGAGAATGCCGCTGAGGGGGTTGCTTTTGCCGTAAGCGCCTGCCACCAGCAACCCCTCGATCATTTGTCCATCTGCTGTGCCCACGTAGTTGGGGCCAATTTTACGCACGTTAATATTACATCGGAGGTCGACACCTTCTTGGATGGCAATGCTTGCTAATTGATGATCCAACGACCATCGACTGATGCCAAAGCCACCGGTTTTAAGTGTTATGGAGGCTTTACGCCCTTTTAAAGAAGTTAATTCCAACGTGTTTATATGTGGTAAAGCAGATGTGTTAATTCCAAGTTCTTGAACAAATAACTCCGATTCTACTGAAATGTATTCTCCACAAACTTTTTGCCTTGGGTAAGTGTCTTTTTCAAGAAGAATGACTGGAATATTTGCTCTGCGCAACAAAATAGCCGTGCTTAGACCTGCAAGTCCTCCACCTACAATGATTACAGCTTTATTGTTCAATGTCTTGCGTGTGAATTACAATTAAATGTCGAAACGCCCATTTCCAATGTAATGTGTATTGGGATAAACCTGCACGCTTGAGGTGCAGGTGCCATTCTTTTTTTGTAAATCCACGACGCACCGACAGAGGCGCATCATTTTTTGTGAATTCCGATCTTGAGAAGAAGCGTGTGAGGTACTTGATGCTGTAGTATGCGAATGGATGTCGGTGTAGATCATTAATGACGATACCATGACGAGCATAGCGTGCTGCACCAACTAAAAAACCAACAAGTTCATCGTCGGTTAAGTGATGGCAGAAAAGATTGGCCATGACGATGTCTGTCCCGTTTTTGGTTTCAAACAATGCTTGATAATCACCAATGTGCCATTTCATTTTTTCGGATAAGTGCGGAAAAAGTTCATCGGCGCAGTACTTTGCACCCGGTTGTATGTCTAATGGTTCGTATTGCAGTTGGTGGTGACGATTATTTTGATCAAAATATGCGAAAGCATCTCCTGCGCCTGCTCCAACATCGGTAATTTTTACTTGTTGTAATCCGTGATCATCAATGATTTGTTTTACGCCAAGCCAACTGATGTTTGCGCCGCCCAA
Source organism: Cryomorphaceae bacterium (assembly GCA_007116495.1). Taxonomy (GTDB): domain Bacteria; phylum Bacteroidota; class Bacteroidia; order Flavobacteriales; family Schleiferiaceae; genus CSBr16-58. The sequence goes on from SKIJ01000128.1 coordinate 3,410, forward strand.
ATACCGATTGATGAATACGATTTCTTTGAGGTTCTTATTGAATTCTTCCGGGCTTAAGTCAGGAGCATCCATCCGTTCTTTTTCGTATGAGCGTTGTTGGAAGTTCATTTCGTTGTAATGATTTAGGCGCTTTCGTGAACGAATATCCCATTTTCAACGGTAAGGCCAGGGCCAAATGCGGCGCTGTAATACCTACCCGGTTGGTCTTTACCCAAAATGGATTCCAAAACAAACAAAATTGTGGCCGACGACATGTTGCCATATAGGTTCAATACGTCATACGAATGTTGCATATCTGACGGTCTGCATTGAATGGCTTCTTCAAAAGCTTTTAGGATGTTTTTGCCTCCGGGGTGAATGGCATAGCCAACAATGTCATTAGGTTCAACGCCGGTTTTTCTGCAGATGTCGCCATAGGCGTCCGCAATATTTTCTTTTATGTGTTTCGGAATATTCTTGTTTAGCCGCATTTCAAATCCTTGATTTCCAATTTTCCACCCCATGTCATTGCGGCCTTGTTCAATGAGTGATGACGAGAAGGTTTCCCATTTTAGGTGCCATCGGTTGAGGACGGGTTTAGATTCCATGATGCACGCAGCAGCTCCATCGGCAAAAAGCACAGTGGAAAGGAGGTTGTCGTTGCTCTCATCGTTGCGGAAGTGCAGGGAACACAGCTCAACAGAAATGATGAGAACGATACTATTGGGTTGAGCATCGCAGATGTATTTGGCATGTTTAAAGGCGTGAAATGAGGCATAACACCCCATAAAGTTGACTGCAAAACGCTCACAATTTGAGCTAAGACCAAGGCGCTTAAAAAGTTCGATTTCCAAACCTGGCGCCGTCATGCCTGTACAACTTACCGCAATGATGTGGGTGATGTCTTTAGCATTCAAGTCCCGCTTCGACATACAGTTCCAGGCTGCTTTCGCCCCTAAGTCGGTTGCGAGCGAGAGGAATACACCCATGCGCTCAGCCGTCGATGGATTGTAAAATGAAGGGTTGTTTTTTTTATAAAGCACGGGATTACCCTCACCTTTTCGAAAGTCATCAATGACCATATGCTTTTTGGCAATGCCAGCATCATTTCCTATAAATTGAATTTTTCTCTTAGCAGCATTGCCATGGTATGTCGAAATAACCCATTGGCTGAAATCGCTTAAAGAATATTCATGTTTTGGAACACTAGTTCCAATAGCCGTAAGAAAGCTCATGTATTAAGTCGTGTATTGCAAAATCAACACGACAATAAAATAAGAGTTCAGTGAAAGTGAAGAAATATAATTCATCCGCATGGTGTTTTCATAATTAGCTTCGCGACGGTTGTTCATGACCCTAAGCATCCACGATACAAGATAAATCCCCGCAGGCGCTGAAATAAGCGCGAAAAGCAATATGAACTCCCACTCCGGTTGGTAGAGTAAGGCAAGTGTTGCGCCAAATGCGATGAATAAAAGGGCCGAAAGTGTGAGCGTACCAAGTTTGTCAAGCATCATACTTATGGTATGAACTCCATCTGCTTTGTCTTGACGATGCTGGTATATCTGTGTAATTGGATAACCAGCAGCAATCAATATGACCGCGGATAGAATCCCTAATAACATTTCAGGACTTCCCAATAGATTTAAAATAGCCCAACGTTTTGCGGTGTATGCAGTCATAATAAACACCAATCCACCCTGCATGGATATGACCAATAAATAAGATAAAACTGCATATTTCTTTATGCGAATTTTGCGGTAGCTGTAGAGTCTGGATGCGACGATATACAAAAGCATCATAAAAAACAGACCTCTGGAGATATTGTAGCTGATAATAAGTGCCGCAGCATCAAATATGATGGTAATGGGAATGAGTAATTTTGGCGCTTTTGGAGGATTTTTTACTCCTGCTATGCTCCCTTTATCTCTGTCTTGAAGACCGTTGAAGGCATTGCTGGACGGGTAAACTAAAAAATGAAGTACTCCAAAGAGTAAAATCGTATGTCGTCTCATTTCTATATCAACCAAAGTGAGAGCCAGCAGAAATACCGGAAGTAAAAACAATGAAAACGGTAGTCTTAAATGGATGAATGCATTTCGTAACGTATTTATCATGATTGCAGTATTTTGATGGTAATAGGTGGAATGGTTTAAAATCAGTGGTTGTCGAAGAACGCCTTTAATACTTTTCTGAGCCCTGTCACTCCAATGATACCCGCTGTGATCATCAGTGCTATCGATAGAATAAACATCATGTAGCTTCCTTCCTTAAATTGAGGAATACCAGCACCAAACATCAATGACGGGCCCAAAAATATAAATGGAAGAGACCCCAACATTAAGGCGATGCCCTTAAAGATGCTTTGCTTTTGCTCGGTTGGAATTTTATCTTTTTCTTGCATCATCCATTATTCTTTTGTTCCAGTACAGATCTAACGCTTCCGTGCTTTTTGAGTAGTTTTAGAGCTTCCGATTCGGGTATGTCGAGTTGCTCGCTAATGATTCGCTGAGCGCGTTCCCAAAGTTTTGTATTTGACAGCTGCATGTCAACCATGCGATTTCCCTTCACTCGACCAAAGCGAATGAGAGACGCTGTTGAGATCATGTTGAGTATGAGTTTTTGTGCCGTACCGGACTTCATTCTTGTGCTGCCGGTCACGTACTCAGATCCTACTTCTGCAACGATGGGGTAATCACTTTCCTCTGTGATGGGGCTTCCCGGGTTGCAGGTAATACAGCCTGTGACAATCTTTTTTTCTCGGCAGAAACGCAATGCACCTACAACGTAGGGTGTGGTTCCGCTGGCCGCTAATCCAATGACAACATCGTCTTTATTTATGCCAAGGTTTTTAAGGTCTCTAATCCCTTGTTTTTTATCATCTTCGGCAAATTCTACCGCTTTGCGTATGGCGCCATCGCCGCCGGCTATGAGTCCAATAAACATATCATCTGGTACGCCAAACGTGGGAGGGCATTCGGATGCGTCAACTATTCCAAGCCGTCCGCTGGTGCCTGCACCAATATAAAACACGCGCCCTCCCCTGTGTAGTCGTTCAACAATGACTTCAACCAAATCTTCAATTAAGGGTATACATTTCCCTACTGCTGCGGGAACAGTGTGGTCTTCTCGATTTATTTCCTCGAGTAAATCGCGCGTTTTGCGTTGCTCCAGATTAGTGTATTTACTGGGCTGTTCGGTTAATTTTGTGAAGGACATAGGGGTGTTAATTAACGCAAATATAGGTTAAAGTTTTCGCCCGCGAAGCATTTCTCTTTTTCCCGGAGGGCCGGGTATGCGTTCGGTCGTAAAACCTACCGATTGAAGTCGTCGACGTACCTCCCCTTGCGCACAGTAACTCACCCAGATTCCGCCTGCTTTTAAGCTTAAATAACAGCTTTTGAGTATGTCGCTACTCCACACTTCTGCTTGATGGTTTGGGGCAAAGGCATCAAAATAAATGATGTCGTAGGTTTCAAATTCTGCTTGATAGGATTTAAATGCGATTTGTCGCTTTAGCAGATTAAAATGAGGCGAAATGCGTTGAACATCTTCCCAAGGTGATTGATGCATGCGTTCAAAAACCCCAACATCAACCCCACACAAGTGGGCATAGTTGAGGTCTTTCCAAATGCTTTGGGGAAGTGGGTATTTTTCGAGTGATGTGTAGTTCACTGAAATCCCGCGTTGCTCAGCGGTTTGTTGTGTCAGAATTGCGTTGAGTCCTGTTCCAAAGCCAAACTCTAGTATGCTGATATTCCTTTTTTTGATGATGTCAAAACCAGACTTCAAAAAAACATGGCGTGATTCAGCAATAGCGCCATGTTGACTGTGGTAGTGTTCATTGAGTGTGCTGTGATATAAACTGTGGCTGCCATCACCAGTCACAGTTCGCTTTAAGGCGCTCAAATTTTTAGCTTTTTGATTTTTGGAATGGGACCATTGCAATAGATTTTATGGCAGCTGATGCAGGTTTGTATTGATTCGTTGAATGCATCAACTCTGCCGCTTTCGTCTGCATTTGCTAATCGTTCTAATTTTCGGATGTATTCTTCAGCTAATGGAATAAAAGCACCGTTTTCAAGTTCAGCGGGGTTTGTAGCGGTTGCAGAAAGAATTTCGGACATCCACTCCGGAATGGGCGTTAGAGGGTCACCGTTTTCTAATTGGGTCTTCCATTCAGCGCTTAAGTCATGCACTTCATGCATCAATGCGGCAAGCTCTGATTGCTCATACATCTGAGGTGCTTCTTTTTCCTTCGTTTGTGATTTGTTTTCATTAGATGTTTGGCCGCACTTTGCAAGACCAAAAACGATAAAACACAATCCGATGGTGGTAATAAATCGTCGACTCATAATTTTTGTTGTTTAGTATGAAAAGCGTGATAATTCTAGCCTTGAATTGATTAAAAAACACACTGAATACACAATGCGTTTGTTCAGTATACGTATAAACCAAACATTTGACGTTTTCATAAATAACAGAACGTTGTATAATGATGGTTAAACTGATTTTGGCGCTGATACATTTGCCTATGTCAGCTTTTAGTCATTGAACACTATTTGGAACCTCCCCTTAAAGTTTAAAGCAGCAGCTCTAAAACGTTTGTGAGCAAGTGCTACGTACACGATCGCAATCGAGAGAAAGTCAGGGAGTCCCGATAATGCCTTGTATGGATGACCGTGTTCTCAATAGAGCATAAGGAAACTATTTGACTTTGTTGACAGAATCTACTTAGTCCATGATAACACCATCTGCCATAAACGTTACCTTAACAACGGGCTCTGTAATGGCATCAATTTCTTCCTGACTTTTACCGGCATCAAATGCTTTGTGTTTTAACCAATCAACACTTTGGGTGTCTACTTTGGCAATTCCGTTCATAGTTGCCATGCGTCCTTCGCTATTCATCGGAACAAAAAAGCCGTAATCCTTAAAACGCACGGTCATGTTTTTCCCTTCACCTAAGTCTACATCCATCCAGCATCCCTTCTTTTTACATACCCCGAGAACTTCTCCTGTTACTTTAACCTCTATGCTGTCTTTTCCATCAAGCATGGCCAACAGTTCTGTAGATGAAACAGCACCTTCGGGGTTTATTGTAGAATCGCCGTAAACTTCGTAGGTGAGTGCTTTTTCCTCTTCTGCTACATTCAACTCACTGTTGTTTTCCGGTCCTCCACAAGCAGTAATACCAATGCTTGCAACGGCGAATATCATTAGATTTCTAATCATTTTTAATTTGTTTGGGTTAAAAAAAGTCTAAAACGAAGTGTAGTTGCCAAAAATAATCATTCGAGGTTATAATTACTCATGATTAAATTGGAGTGCCACTGCACTTTCAGTGACAAAGATACGTGGTTTTGTCGAGTCTATGATGAATAAGCGAAACAAATATTTACATAGACCATCGCGCCAAGGATGTTTCTGCAATTTTATCTGATTTTTTTTGTAAACTGAGATAGTGTCCTGTAATGGCAATCATTGCACCATTATCTGTACAATACGAGAAAGGAGGGATGTAGGTGCTCCATCCGTGCTCGGAGCCGTGCTTTTGCAGCTGCTTTCTCAATTCGCTGTTGGCCGAAACACCGCCAGCAATTGCGACTTGTCTGATCCCACTTTGTTTCACTGCGGCATGCAGTTTTTTCATGAGGACATCAATAATGGTAAATTGGATACTAGCAGCCAAGTTTGATTTGTGTTTGTCTATAAATTTTGGATCCTTCTTTTTGCCTTTTTGAATGGTGTAGAGAAAGCTTGTTTTTAACCCTGAAAAACTGAAGTTTAAACCTTCAATTTTAGGTTTGCCAAATTGAAATGCCAAGGGGTTTCCAGCTTGTGCTAATTGGTCAATAATAGGGCCTCCCGGGTAGGGTAGCCCCATCACTTTAGCTGCCTTATCAAATGCTTCACCGGCGGCATCGTCGATGGTTTCGCCGAGTAGTTCAAAATCGTAGGGACTATTGATGCGTACAATTTGTGTATGCCCTCCGGATACCGTAAGACAAATAAATGGAAACGATGGATTTGAAGTGTTGTCCTCATTGATAAGATGAGCAAGGATGTGCGCCTGCATATGGTGCACACCGTAAAGTGGAATATTTAGAGCTTGAGCCATGCTCTTAGCAAAAGAACCTCCAACCAATAAAGAGCCCATCAATCCTGGGCCTCTGGTGTACGCAATTCCTGAAAGTTCATTAGCAGAAATGCCCGCTCTGCGTAGGGCGGTATCCACCACAGGAACAATGTTTTGTTGGTGTGCCCGTGAAGCAAGCTCGGGTACTACACCTCCGTATTCGCGATGAATATCCTGACTTGCCGTAACGTTAGAAAGAACAGTTCTTCCGGCAAGAACAGCAGCTGAGGTGTCGTCGCAAGATGATTCAATGCCTAGAATGTATTTTTGTGCAGCCATGACGCAAAGGTATAACGATAGCATGGTTTTTGGGAATAGAACACAAACAGGATTGTTCCATTGCAACGCATAATAGTTTTTTTTCGGTTTGTTGGCCGCCTCATTGCTCGTACGCTGATTGCGTTTGCTGTTGTGGTGTTGCTCCTTTTTGGCATTGTTCAGATTCCTACAGTACAAATGAAAATAAGCCAATGGGGTATAGGTTATCTTGAGGATAACTATGATATTAGGATAAAATTAGAATCATTTCGGATTACACATCCATGGAAAATATCCGTTGATGGTCTTCAGGTTTTTACCGTTGATGGTGATTCTGTTCTTGTTTCTCAAAGGGTGGAAATCATACCGGGTAGGCTCAAAAGAAATGTGCTGCACATCTCAACAATTCGCTTGATTGAACCCGAAGGGGTTATGCGCCACACGCACATTGATTCTCTTAATAATTGGCAGTTGGTAATCCAATCGTTCATTCCGGAAACACCCAATCCGGATTTTGTCTTTAAACTTGGTACATTAGAACTCATTTCCGGTCGATTCACAAAATTTGATGCGCATGGTCATATTGCGCATAAACTCAATAATATTGATGTTCGGCTTAATTCGTTTCGCTATAAAAATGGAGGCATAGACGCCCGGTTAGACCAATGTACGTTTTCTGGCAGGCGAATAAATGTCTATGACTTTTCAGCGAATGTTGCCTATAGAAAAGACCAAGGGTTTGCCTTGTCAAGGACAACCATCACAACAGATGAGTCGACCATTGATGCAGACCTTTATTTCGACGTTACAAGTAACGATGACTACGCAGATTTTGCCAATCGTGTACGGTTTACAACTCAGTTTAATCATTTAAAACTAAGTTCTAAAGAGCTCATTAAGTATGTGCCAAACTTCCCGGACATAGGTAGCTTGCTGCTAAAAGGAAAACTCCATGGAACGTTGTCTTCTTTGATAGCAAATGATGTAAGTATTCAGTACGGGCATAAAACCAGTCTTCGCGGAGACTTGGCGCTGTTCAATCTGGTATCAGACGCACCTCTTAACATGGATGTTAACTTCAGGTACATTCGAAGTAATTACGATGAGTTTTCCGGTTTGATGAAGACGCTTTCAGACGAGGATTTAAGTTTTCTAGAACCTTACGTCAATACATTTGCGTTTTCAGGCGCTTTCAACGGTTCAAGGGAAGTATTTAATAGCAATGGCACCTTGCATACCGATGTGGGGACATTTGATGTGCGGCTGATGGTAGAAGCTGGTACAGCGTCTTTACGTCGCGCAAATTTCTCCGGAATGATAAATGGTAAACGTGTAAAAGTTGGGACACTGCTCGGTGTTTCTGACTTAGACGATGCGTCGTTTATGGTTGATGTAAAAGGAAGAGGGTTGACAAAAGACCTTCTCGATATGAATGTTACGGGAAGTGCATCAGCGGTTGGTTTTAGAGGATATAATTATCAAAATGTTCGCCTTGATGGGCATATGCAGTCACTTTATTTTGATGGCTCTATTGAGGTTGATGACCCCAATCTTCGCATGGCATTCAACGGAACTGCGTTTTTACAGCCTGGGGAATTGCAATTGGATTTTCTTTCAAATATTGAATACGCTAATTTGTACAAATTGGGAGTTACGTCAATTGATAGTATTTACACCGTTCAAGCAGAGGCAGTGGTGAATGTAGCGCAAACTGATGATTGGGTTGGAGAGGTGAATTTAAGTAATGCCTTTATTGAACGCAGTCACCGGGTGTATTTTTTTCGAGACGTTCAGGTTTCATCTTATGAAGTAGGCGAAACAAACGTATTGAGCATCAACTCTGATTTTATTAATGGGCGATTGTCAGGAAAATTTCAGTTAATGGAACTACACAAAGCGATTTATAATTATGTTGTTTCGTATAGTTCGTTTGCAGAACCTTTTGTTCTAAGAAAAGGCGTGTACTTTGAAGGAAACCTGTCATTAGGCGACTCTAGGTTAATTACCGATTTGCTGGTTCCTACATTAGAAATTTATCGCGGTGCACAATTAGATCTTGCTTTCAGCGAAAATCAATTACATCTAAACGCCGTTTTGCCTGGGCTACGGATAGGTGATTACGACCTTAGGAACGTACGAGTAGATGTGACCGAAAAAGATTCTCATGCGTTGCCTATTCGCATTTATACGGAACGTGTAGAAGCTGGCCAATGGATATGGAACAACGTTTCGCTTGCTCCTAATGTCTACTTGGATTCTATGACATTTAATTTAACTACCGCATTTGAGCAAGGAGGAGGAGGGCGTATTCATTTAAATGGTGTTGCTTCTCAGCAAGATACGGGGTTGTTTGCCATGGAGCTTTTTCCATCAACTTGGCAGATTGGAGGCGGTAGGGTCAATATTGAACCCAATAACCGTGTGTTTTGGGAAAATGGCGCCATTAAGGTTGAGGACTTGTCGTTGGAGTCTGAAGGTAGACGCATGAAAATTAATGGAAGCGTATCGGCGTCACCATATGAAATTCTCCGTGTTCAAGTGGATAGCTTCTCCGTAGATGCGTTTAACTTTCTCACCGAAGCAAGCGGTTTTTCGCTTAAAGGCATTTTGGAGGGGGAAGTTATTTTTAACAGTTTACTTGGGGAGCCTCGTTTCGCTTCAGACTTGAGGGTTGATAGCTTATTTGTCAACGACCATTGGCAAGGCGATTTTTACTTTGATTCGGAATGGTACTTAAACGAACAATTTGTAGAGTTAGACTTCCACCTAGATAGAGGAAAGCTGCGAACATTGGAGGTGAGCGGCAGCTATTTTCCCGAAAGTGAAACCGCTAAATTGCGATCCGAAATTAAGGCCAACCGGTTTCGTATACGTCCATTCGCTCCCTTGTTTTCTTCTTTTACCGACAATGTGAGAGGCGTTGCGTCAGGGCGCGTTTCGCTAACCGGAACTGTGCAAAAGCCAATATTAGAGGGTCGATTAACAGTGCCAAATCTCGGGTTATCCATTCCGTATCTCAACACATTTTACAATCTTCAAGGAGTGCCCGAAATCATATTTGAACCTGAACGGATTCTTATACCAAGAGCAGACCTTGTTGATTCTGAAGAGGGAACAAATGGTGTAGCCCGCGCTGATTTACGGCACAGGTTTTTTAAAGATTGGAAAATTGATGTGCAAATAGAAGCAGATAAGTTGTTGGCATTAAACACAAATGCGGTACTCAACGATTATTTTTACGGTAAAGTATATATAAGCGGACAAGTTGATATTACGGGGCCTACTGAAGATCTTCGGTTTGACGTTAATGTGGCGACGCATCGAGGTACCGAGTTTTACATCCCAGTTGATGGTCCAACAGATGTGAACCCTATGGGTTTTGTCGACTTTGTGAAAGTGGAAGACGATCGCGAAACGGTGGAAAAGCGTGTAGATGCAACTGGTCTTAGTCTGCAAATCAATATTGATGTAACGCCCGAAGCGGAAGTGTATCTCATTATGGATCAGCGAACCGGGGAAACCATTAAGGGAAATGGGCGTGGTCGATTGCGTTTTACACTCGATCCTCAAGGGAACATCGGTTTGTTTGGAAGTTTAGAGGTAAACCGCGGTGAATACCTTTTTACACTTGGCGGACTTGTGCGCAAGCGCTTCTTTATTGAACCGGGGGGAAGTATTTCCTTTAATGGCGATCCTTACGAAGCCATACTTGATTTATCGACCAAATACATAACCCGAACATCTCTAAGTGGTGCGGTGGTTGATCCTACGCTAGCAGCAGTACGTACAGAGGTGAACTTATTTCTCAATCTCACTGGTTTATTGACCAATCCCGAAATTGCCTTTGAAATAAAGCTGCCAAACGTAGCGCCAGGTATACAGGCAGAGGTGAGTGATCGCTTTGCCGATCCCAATCGGTTGACGCAACAGGCCTTTTCCCTATTGGCGCTTAACTCATTTTATACCGACGACTTAGCACTTGATGCTCAAGTTCAAGGCGGATTGGCAAGTACAACCATTGATGTATTTGCCGGTCAAGTCAATAACTTCTTATCGCAATACATTAAAGTCATCGATATCGCGGTAAACTACACGGGAGAAGGTGTTACCGGAGCGAGTCAGGAGGAATTTGAGTTGGCCGTTTCTCGGCGGCTTTTCGATGATCGCATTAGTATAAACGGTGTTGTAGGAGTCCCTTTGGGGGCGAATCAGAACCAACTCGCGGGTGACGTAGAAGTTGAATTGATGCTTACCCAAGATGGTCGAGTGCGTGCCAAAGCATTCAACCGATCCTACCAAAACAATTTATTAATTGAACAAACGGGCTTATACTCACAAGGTGTGGGCTTGTTTTACCGAACGGATTTCAATCGAAGACGAGAGTTGCTGAGACGATTGCTGTTTATCAATCAACTAACAGATGAAGAGAATTCAGATGAATCAGATTCATGACGGTTTTAAATTGAGAGCTGCAACGCTTCAGTACAAAACGACGCATTACGCTGTTAATTTATTGCTTATAACGGGAAAAATGCCTTGGGCTAAACTGTAATGTCTCAAATTAAAATTCCATCTCTAACGTAATGCAGCTATTGGACGTTACAAGCAGATATTACTTAGGTATCGGCGCACAATTCAACCAATACACCGCCCGAACTCTTAGGGTGCAAGAACGCAATACGCTTTCCGTCTGCCCCATCTTTTGGTGTTTCGTGTATTAGGGTAAATCCCTCGTCTTTAAGCCTGCTAATTTCTGCTTCAATATCATCTACAGCAAAGGCAATATGATGTATGCCTTCACCCCGTTTTTCGATGAATTTGGCAATGGGACTATCGCTGCTTGTGGCGTGTAGTAGTTCAATCTTGTTTGGACCCGATGCAAAGAAGGATGTGGTGACACGTTCACTTTCAACCGTTTCTCGTTTGTATGGTTTGGTATTAAGTAGTTTGCTGTATAGTCCTTCGGCTGCTTCTAGGTCTTTTACCGCGATGCCGATATGTTCAATTTTTTTCATATTGATTAATTTTTTTACTGATACGGCTAAATTAACACCAGTCATCAAACGTACCGCCTGAAGCGCACTAAATATTTAAACAAATGCTTGTACAGGTCTGAGTTGAAATGCGATTTTACTTATTGTGTTGATTAGCAGTTGTGAACATGTTTATCTTGGAGGGCAAAACCAACTTTAGAAAACCATCTCAAAATGAAAACCATTTGGTATTGCTTAAAAATAAATTGTAACATTGTGCAAACTAATCACGAAACCAATATCGAAATGCCGGCCGTTTAGAGGTTTTTTGAAACCTATCTTACAGGTATCTGTTTCAACATTCCATATATTGATGTTACTTTGCAAAAGCAATCTTGAAACTCAAATAAATCAATATTAGTAATGAAAAAATTATCGTTAAACATTTTTTACAGCATTAATTTTCATTTAATCATATTATTTACGGTGTTATTAGTCTTTGAATTAAATGCACAGGTAGCGCCCCAAGAGATATTAAACGATATCAACCGCTTGATTGATGAGTACGAGCAAGAAGTCATTGAATGGAGACGAGATATACACCAGCACCCTGAGCTGAGTAATCAGGAATATAGAACAGCGGGTATTGTCGCCGATCACCTGAGAAAGCTTGGTTTTGAGGTGCAAACGGAAGTCGCCAAAACAGGTGTCGTGGGGTTGTTAAGAGGTTCGTCTGAGGGGCCGGTTATAGCTCTGCGAGCCGATATGGATGCATTGCCTATAACTGAGGAGACGGGGTTGCCTTTTGCATCAACCGTTACGACAACGTTTAATGGGAAAGAGGTAGGGGTGATGCACGCATGTGGACACGATGTGCACACGGCATCTTTGATGGGAGTTGCAACGGTGTTGGCATCATTAAAGGATAAATTGCCCGGAAGTGTTAAGTTTATATTTCAGCCTGCGGAAGAGGGTGCATTCGAATACGACACTTGGGGAGCAAAGCAGATGGTCGATGAAGGCGTGTTAGAAAACCCAGCACCAGACGCTATTTTTGGTATGCATGTTTGGCCCTTAGAGACAGGAACAATAGGCTATTCTACAGGAGCAATTATGGCTAGTGTAGATAATTTTAAAGTTCGCATAAAAGGACAGGGCGGACATGCTGCGGCACCATGGGAAACTGTTGACCCAATTCCGGTTGCAGCGAGTATGATTCTTGGCATACAAACGCTAATAAGTAGAAATACTGAGTTGACTAAAGGCGCGGCTGTATTGAGTGTTGGTGGATTGAGTGGCGGAAATAGAAACAACATCATTCCGGATGAGGTGGAATTATTAGGAACCATTCGAACACATAATGAAGTAACCAGAACCTTAATACATCAACGGCTGCATACCTATTGTGATCACACTGCAAAATCTTTTGGAGCTTCCTCCAACTTAGAAATTGATCGGTTGTACCCAACTGTTGTTAATAATGAGGAGCTCGTTCGTAAGATGTTACCGGTTATAGGAAAGTCAGTTGGTGTTGAGAATGTACAGCAAACCGATCCTCTAATGGTTGCCGAAGATTTTTCTTATTATTTAAATGAAGTGCCCGGTATGTTTTTTTTGTTAGGTGTAACACCAGCAGATCATGAGGGGCCAATCGCTTCCACGCATTCTTCTAAATTCAATGTTGATGAATCCTCAATATCTATTGCCGTTAGAACAATGAGTTACCTCGCAGTTGAAGCGTTGTTTCTCTATAAAAAATAGGGGAGTAAAATTGGTCTTGGTGAGGTTCACATGAACGTAGCTTACTTTTTTTTAGTAGATGCTTCATAGTCAATGTTTTTTTTAAATAACATCTACATGTAAGAACCCTAGCTAATATATTAAAAAAACAGTTTTAGGTAAATATTTTTTGTTGCATACTTAGAAAATATTTCTATTTATCTTATTTCCAAATCGTACATTTGTTTCAGAAATTTTTGTGCTAATACACTATGTCTTTGTAAAATTAATGTTGACTTGTTGATTTATAGATAGATATCATTTAGTTTTCAAACACTGGAGAAACGTAATGTTATCTTTCCCTTTTATTCTGCAGCATTTTATCAACGTGGATTAGGCATACTATTTTGAAGTTACAGAACAAAGCGGATTAAACAATGGGGTTAGTACATTTGCTTTTATATAGTCGTAGATTAATGGATTGAAAAGCAGATGGCTACAAAAAACACAAAGTATGGAGGAGATTTACGAGCTTAAAGTAAACTCAGAACTGTCGTTTCGTTGGATGCTCTTCGAAGATTACAAGGATGAAATTAGAACGCTTCGGCACCGTGTATTTGTAGAAGAACAAAAACTTGATGAGTACGTCGTAGATTCACCATTCGACGAAACGGGGCTACACCTTGGCTTGTTTAAAGGCGACGAATTGATATCCGCCCTAAGTATGTTTGTTTTTCCTCCCAGTCATAAACACTTGAAGGGCTTGGGAATTAACAACAGCAAAGGTAAAATGGTGCAGTTTTCCCGACGCGCCGAACTTCCTAAATACAGAGAAAAACAGCTTTCCTCATTAATGGTGGCATTTGGCATCAAGAGTGTCTTTGCTCTTTTTGAGCCAGAAG
>SKIJ01000096.1 GCA_007116495.1 Cryomorphaceae bacterium
ATATTAGTAGACGCCTACGTGGATGCACACCTCTTCGAGTACGACATCTCGGACGACTTAACCCTCAACTTGGAGCCCAGTGTACAGCCTACCCTAATTGGACTGCAAAGGCCCACCGCAGGTTTGCGTTTATCCCTTACTTTTGACCGACGAAGAAACCCTACCGCAAAACAATATTACTGAGAAAAAACAGTTGTTTTTTAGCAACCCTCAGAGCAAAGACCATTACCCATATAAACCATTCGCACACCACAATGAACATCGCAATTATAGGCTACGGAAAAATGGGAAAAACCATTGAAGGCATTGCGCGCGAGCGCGGGCACAACATTGTTTATGCGTCTAACGACTCCCTCACGTCTGCCTCGGTTATTAAAACCGCCGATGTTGCCATTGAGTTTACCCAACCGGATGCTGCCGTCGACAATATTTTGGTTTGTGCGGAAGCCGGCGTTCCTGTTGTTTGCGGAACCACCGGCTGGCTTGATCGCTGGGATATCGTAACACGCGAAGTAAAAAAAATGCACGGCACGTTGTTTTATGCCTCGAATTTCAGTTTGGGGGTAAACCTGTTTTTCAAACTCAACAAACAACTGGCAGCGCTAATGGCTACACACGACGCCTACGCTGCGCGCATGACGGAAATTCACCACGTCCATAAAAAAGATGCCCCCAGCGGAACGGCAATTACGCTTGCTGAAGGACTCATAGAAAACCATCCGGTGTATTCCAAATGGCACCTCGGAGAGGATGATCAAACCGGAAGTTTACCCATCAAAGACATTCGCGAAGGTGAGGTGCCCGGCACGCACAGCATCAGATACACCTCAAACCAAGACGCTATAGAAATCACCCACGAGGCATTTGGCCGTGAAGGGTTTGCATTGGGCGCAGTTATTGCCGCCGAATGGCTGCCCGGGCAGTTTGGCATCGTTGGCATGGACGACCTTTTAGACACACACAAATGATCAATTTACAAGGCTTTTTTGGCTACGTGCTCGCCATTCAGTTGCTGAGCTTTCTATTCACGTTTCGCTTTTACATGGCCGCCGGAAGGCAGTGGTGGGAAGCCGCCATACCCATTTACAAAACCTACGTACTGCTCAAACTCATCGACCGTCCTGCGTGGTGGTTACCGCTGTTTCTCATTCCCGTAATCAACAACGTTATGGCCATCATATCAGCTTACGAATTGCTGCACAAGTTTGGCTTCCGCAAAACCTACCACAGCATACTTACAATTTTGACGCTTGGATTGTACATGGGGTATTTAGGGTTTACCCAAAAGCTGGAATTTGGCACAAAAGACGGGGAAGAAATTCGCAAACGCTTAGGGGAAACCATTCCCGCGCTCATTTTTGCCGTGGTCGTTGCCAGTGTCATACGCTTTTTTACGTTTGAAGCCTACACCATTCCAACTCCATCTATGGAAAAATCAATGATGGTTGGTGATTTTCTCTTTGTAAGCAAAATTCACTACGGTACGCGATTACCGACCACTCCTTTGGCGCTGCCACTTATGCACGACCGCATCCCCTTCAGTGATTTGCCCAGTTTCTTGCGCTGGTTTGAGCTGCCTTACAGTCGTTTACCCGGCTTACAACCTGTTCAACGAAACGAGCCATTCGTATTCAATTATCCAATGGACACGCATTTACCACTCGACAAGCGCATGAATTACGTCAAGCGATGTGTAGGCATTCCGGGCGACACCATTGAGATCGTTGACCAACAACTTTTAGTCAACGGTGCACCCTTGGAAACAGATGGCGGCTCGCGGTTGCAGTTTACAATGTACGTCCGAACCAACGGACAAAACTTCAGCAAAAGCAACCTCAAAAAACGCTTTGATATCTATTACGGCACACCGCAGGAAGATCAATCAGGCTATAGCTTTGGAGACGTTATACAAATAAGTCAGCGCGAGTATTTGATAACCATCGCCGAAGATTTGGTCGATGACTTTAAGCGTCTCAATAATGTTGAAGAAGTGCTGCCCTTAAATGCCCTTGGAAACTCATTGGAGTATCCCGATAGCTTACCAACTGCAATGAAGCGCTATCTCACAAAATACGCTGCGCCAAGTGCAGAGATATTTCCCAATCCACAATCCCACAAAAGCATTCCCTTTAAGTGGACCCGCGACAACTACGGTCCGTTATGGATTCCTAAAAAGGGAGAAACGGTTGAACTCAACAAAGAGAACATCTACAAATACTACCGCATCATTAACGTTTATGAAGGCAATGAATTAGACATTAAAAAAGACGGCACGTTCCTTATCAACGGTGAAGAAACCAACAGCTATACCTTTACGCAAAACTATTACTGGGCAATGGGCGACAACCGCCACAACAGCTTAGATAGCCGGTTTTGGGGCTTTGTTCCCGAAGATCATGTACTGGGCAAACCTGTTTTTGTGTGGATGAGTTACGATAAATTCGCCGCTAACCTCATCGATAGAGTACGCACCGAACGCGTATTTACGTTGGTCAACAGTAGCGGTGAACGCAAGTCGTACTTTTGGTACGCCTTAGTTGTAGGGTTGCTCATTTACATTGGAAACAAGGTTTACAAGCGCAATAAGTCAAAATAATTGACTGTTTTAGCGCGTGGTTTTAGACAATGTGCGACCATGTGAATTTATTTAAAAAAAACATTCGTCACTGCTTTGTAAATCTTTTGGTCAACGTATATTTGCACCCGCAAAACAGCAATGCCCCATCGTCTAATTGGCAGGACAGCTGATTTTGGTTCAGTCAGTCGAGGTTCGAGTCCTCGTGGGGCAACAAGCAAAGCAAAACCAACGCCGCTCTTTGAGCGGCGTTTTTGTTTTCACCCCAGCAATAATCACAACGCAGTTGTGAACTTATTGCTGGGGTGAAAACAAAAATGAGCCTGCAAGGCGATATTGGTTTTGCTTTGCTTGGGTAATGCCGTTGCAGTAGGTCCACGACGATCGTCGTAATCCTCGAAAAACCATCAATAATACTCCAACAAAATACTATGATACCAGTGCTTTAGCAGCAGCAAAAACATCATCAATCCCCTCCGGATGGCTTCCGCCGGCAGTAGCAAAAAACGGCTGTCCGCCGCCACCGCCACGAATCAATTTTCCCCACTCCCTCACCAAATTTCCGGCTTTGTGACCGCGTTCTACTTGTTCATCGCCCAGGGCGAGCGTAATCACGGCCTTCCCATTATTCTCTGAGGCCAAAAGCATGAATAAATCCGGATAAGCACTTCGCCAACTAAAGGCCAAGTCTTTAATTGTGGCAGCGTCGAGTTCGGTTCGTGCTATCAAAACCCGATTATCGCCAATCGTCTGAATTTTTTCTTTAAGTGCACTTGCTCGCTCTTTGTTTTGCGCTTTTTCGAATGCCTTTAACTTAGTAGAAGCCTGTTCCATATCGCTCACAAGCTGCTCAACGGCGCCCAACGGATTGGTCTGATTGCCAATTGTATTGCGCAGCAATTGCAACTGCTCGCGCTGTTCGGCAAACAGCTGCAGCACTGCATCTCCGGTGATGGCTTCTATACGTCGCACTCCAGCGGCTACAGAACTTTCACTTGTAATAACAAACATGCCAACGAATGCCGTATTGGGCACATGAGTCCCGCCGCAGAGTTCAATGCTGTCTCCAAAGCGAATGGCGCGGACTTGATCGCCGTACTTTTCACCAAACAACGCCATAGCACCCTGGCGTTTTGCTTCTTCCATACTGATATTGCGCTGCTCATCTAGAGTCAACTGACGTCGAATAAGATCATTGACACGGTCTTCAATAACGCGCAAATCCTCATCAGAAATCTTACTAAAATGAGAAAAGTCAAAACGGAGATATTCCGGCCCGACAAACGACCCCTTTTGCTCCACGTGCTCACCTAAAATCTCGCGAAGCGCAAAGTGCAATAAATGAGTTGCACTGTGATTCGCGGCAGTTTTACGACGCAAATCAACATCGACTTGTGCGGTTAAGGTTTCATTATTTGGACGTTCCTTAACAAAGTGGAGAATAAGACCGTTCTCCTTTTTGGTATCCCATACCCGAATGCGTTTATCGCCATCGATGAGCGTACCGGAATCGCCTACCTGTCCGCCACCTTCAGGATAGAAAGGAGTTTGATCGAGGACCACTTGATAGTAAGTGGATTTTTTCTCTGTTACTTTGCGGTAGCGGCACACGTTGGCATTTTTTACCTCCAACGCATCGTAGCCCACGAACTCCCCATTTCCATTTTGAATAACGGTCCAATCATCGACATTGCTCTTACCAGCCGCGCGTGAACGGTCTTTTTGTTGTTTCATTGCAGCGTGAAAACCGGACTCGTCGACAGCTTTATTTTTTTCTCGTAAAATCAAAGCTGTTAAATCCAAGGGAAACCCAAACGTATCGTAGAGTTCAAAGGCTACATTTCCTGGCAAAACCTGAACGTCGTTTTTACTGAGGTAATCGTCGAGGCGCTGTAGTCCGAGCTCCAATGTACGAATAAATGCCAATTCTTCCTCGGTAACGACTTGTTCGATGAGTGTTTTTTGCTTGTTGAGTTCGGGGAAAAATGACCCCATTTGATCGATCAAAACCGGCTGAAGCTTTGCGAGGAAAGGCTCTTGTACGTCGAGCACAGAATATGCATAACGCACAGCGCGACGAAGAATGCGTCGGATGACATACCCGGCGCCATTGTTTGATGGAAGCTGGCCATCCGCAATCGCAAAGGACACCGTACGCAAATGGTCGGCTACAACACGCATGGCAATATCCGTGCGCTCGTTGCTGCCGTAACGCTTTCCACACAGCTCTTCCAACGCCTTAATGATGGGTTGAAAGA
This sequence comes from Cryomorphaceae bacterium, assembly GCA_007116495.1. GTDB lineage: Bacteria > Bacteroidota > Bacteroidia > Flavobacteriales > Schleiferiaceae > CSBr16-58. Next base: position 4,834 of record SKIJ01000096.1, read on the forward strand.
CATCCGTATCGTAGCTTGAGGATTTGCCTTGCAGCACCATGCACAGCCGCTCAAAGCCCATACCCGTATCCACATGCGTAGCGGGAAGGTTTCCGAGAGAACCATTGGCTTTGCGATTGAACTGCATAAACACAAGATTCCATATTTCGATCACTTGAGGGTGATCAGCATTGACCAAGGTGGCCCCGTCTATTTTTTTGCGCTCATCGTCGCTGCGAATATCCACGTGAATCTCCGAACAGGGACCACATGGACCGGTATCACCCATTTCCCAAAAATTATCCTTTTTATTGCCGTTGAGTATGCGGTCTTGTTCAACAAACGTGCGCCAAATCTTCGCCGATTCTTCGTCGCGTTCCAGTCCTTCTTTGCCATCGCCCTCAAAAACCGTAACGTATAATCGGTCTTTATCAATTCCGTATACATCGGTCAGCAACTCCCACGCCCACGCAATGGCATCCTTTTTAAAATAATCACCAAAAGACCAATTCCCCAGCATTTCAAATAACGTATGGTGATACGTATCCACTCCAACTTCTTCCAAGTCGTTGTGTTTCCCACTTACTCTTAAGCACTTTTGGCTATCGGTAACACGTTGGGAAACCGGTGTTGCATTGCCCAGAAAATAATCTTTGAATGGGTTCATACCTGCATTGATAAACATCAACGTAGGGTCATTTTTCACCACGATGGGAACAGATGGCACCACGGTATGACCCTTCTTTTCAAAGAAGTTGAGAAATGTTTGCCGGATTTTAGAAGAAGTAAGCATGCTGACTGTCAATGTGTTAAAACGTATTTAAAGTTTGATTGTGAATAACCCTCAAGCTGTGTTGGAATCTGTATATTTGCAAATTGTAATTTTACAACAGATTCACCTCAATTTACAGGGGTCAAAAGTAGAAAAAAACCATCAATGGCGAAGGTCAAATATTATTACGATCAGCGAAGCCTTTCGTATAAAAAAATAGAGAAAACAGGGTTGCAGCGCTTTCGGAATTCTGCTATTTTCATCACGGCTGCAGCTTTGTTTGCACTTTTGGGCATTGTACTGGCTGATAATTTCTTCGAATCACCACGAGAAAAAAATCTCGTACGCAATTTAGAAAATCTCGAGCTGCACTACGATTTATTACAAAAACGCCTCGACAACCTCACATTGGTTTTGGAGGACATGCAGCATCGCGACGACAACATCTACCGAGTCATATTTGAGGCCGACCCCATTCCCAGCTCCATTCGACGGGCCGGCTTTGGTGGTGTAAACCGATACAGTGACATTGAGGGCTTTGATAAAGCGGAATTGGTTAAAGAAACAACCAAACGCATCGATGTTCTTACCAAACAAGCCTACATTCAATCCAAATCGTATGACGAGGTCATTGAAATGGCGAGAAACAAAAGCGATATGCTGGCCTGCATTCCTGCCATTCAGCCCATCAGCAATAAAGACTTAACGCGCATTGCATCGGGATTTGGCATGCGCTTTCACCCGATACACAAAATTAAAAAGATGCATACTGGGATGGATTTTACTGCACCCTCCGGTACACCAATCTACGCAACGGGTAATGGATCTGTTTCCAACGACCCCAGGAAGCGATCTACCGGTTACGGCAGATATGTCGTCATCGATCACGGTTATGGCTACGAAACGCTCTACGCCCACATGAGTAAAATAAATGTTACGAAAGGACAAAAGGTAAAGCGTGGGGAAGTGATTGGCTTTGTGGGCAACACAGGGCGTTCTACAGCACCTCACTTGCATTACGAAGTCATCAAAAACGGAAAGAAGATCAATCCGGTCAACTTTTTCCACAACGACCTCACGCCCGAAGAATACGAAGAAATGATCGCCTTGTCGCAGCAAGAAAACCAATCGTTTGATTAAGATCGAGCAGATGGAGTTAACCGATTTACCCCCCGACAAACTCTATTTTTCCATTGGAGAAGTGGCCGATATGTTTGGCATCAACACCTCTAATCTGCGGTATTGGGAAAAGGAGTTTGACATCATCAATCCGCGAAAAAATCGCAAGGGGAATCGAATGTACAGCAAGCAAGACATAGAAAGTGTTCGCTTACTCTATCATCTCACCAAAGAAAAGGGGTACACCATAGACGGCGCCAGAAACGTGCTCGAGAGCCGACGCAGCGAAGCCGAAAAAACGGCAGATGTAAGTGCGCGACTTCGACGCATTCGCGCTGAATTGATTGAACTTCGCAGTCGCTTGTAATCCGTTTATTTTATTCTTATTTTTGCCGCTATTGCAGAATTTATCTGCGTGCCAATTACGAGCGTGGTGAATGTTCTTTGTAGAGATAATCACATTACCTATCTCAGCAGTCACAGGTCGTTTGGCACAAAAAACACTAGTACACAATCATCGAATGAATTGTATTTCCACCGAATTAGACGGTTTGTATATCATCGAACCTAACGTATTTGGCGACGAGCGCGGATACTTTTTAGAGTCATTCTCCCAACGGGTTTTTGCCAAAGCCGGCATTGACGTGAACTTCGTTCAAGACAACGAAAGCATGTCCAACAAAGGCGTATTGCGTGGCCTTCACTATCAAGCACCTCCGCATGCTCAAGGCAAATTAGTGAGTGTGGTGCAGGGATCGGTATTTGACGTAGCCGTTGATATTCGAACCAACAGCCCAACCTACGGAAAGCATTTTGCCGCCATCATCAGTAGCGAAAATAAACGTCGGCTTTACATACCTCCGGGGTTTGCTCACGGCTTTTTGACGTTGGAAGACCGCACGATTTTTCAATACAAATGCACCGATTTTTACGCGCCGGAATGCGAAGGGGGCATTGCCTGGAACGACCCAACACTTGACATCAAATGGCCGAGTAAACACGAATTGATCATTTCAGAAAAGGATAAAACCAATCCTTTATTTTCGGAATTTACGTCACCTTTTTAAACACGTTTGTCTAAGAAAAGCCATAACACTATTACCATGACGCAAAAATGGGCATCCGCCATTGGCTTATTGAGCCTTGCCGCAGCTACTATATTCTTATTTGTCCAAGCGAGCACTAGTGATGCCAGCGTACCGGAAACAGAGCACAAAGGAGATACCCCCACCAAAGACTATCGCGTATACGCCTTACCCATAAATGAAACGCTCTATTTTGCCGGTGAACAAGTGCCCATCAACGATCCTTTTATACGCGAACGATTTGACCGTGAGCTACTTGCAAACACCTATTTTCAATCGCAAGGACTACTCTACGCCAAACGCGCCAATCGCTATTTCCCGGTCATTGAGCCCATTTTACAAGAACATGGTATTCCCGATGATTTTAAATATCTAGCCCTCATCGAAAGTGGACTGATGAACGTCGTGTCGCCCGCAGGAGCAGCAGGTGTTTGGCAATTCATGAAAACCACCGGACCACAGTACGGATTAGAAGTAAGCCCTTACGTAGATGAACGCTACCATCTCGAAAAAGCAACCCACGCAGCCTGTAAATATCTCAACGAAGCTTACCAAAATTTCGGTTCATGGGCATTGGCTGCTGCTGCCTACAATGCCGGCTCTGGGCGCATTAAAAAAAGCTTGCGCGACCAAAACGTCACCAACTACTTTGACCTCTACCTCAATGCCGAAACATCGCGCTACGTATTCCGCATCATTGCCGTTCGTGAAATTCTTGAAAACCCGCGTCAATACGGGTTTCACTTTAAGGATGAAGACCTCTACACCCCCCTCCCAACATACACCGTAGCAGTTACCCAAAGCATAAGTAGTCTTGTAGATTTTGCCCAAGAAAACAGCATTACATACAAACTTCTCAAACACTACAATCCTTGGTTGCGCAACACATCACTGCCGGTTACTGCGGGTAAGGTGTACACCATTACACTGCCTAAAAAAGGCGTTCATCAAATCATGACAGAGTTACCGGAGAACGATTCGGAGGAATCGAATGTTAGTCCTTTGGTAAACGATTCCATTTATGAATAACCCTTCTCCAACTACCGTGCAACACGAAACCATCGACATAAAAGGTGCGCGCGAACACAATTTAAAAAACATTGACCTGTCCATACCTCGTGAGCAACTGGTAGTGATTACCGGTTTGAGCGGAAGCGGAAAATCATCTCTCGCGTTTGACACCATCTACGCTGAAGGACAACGTCGCTACGTGGAAACATTTTCGTCGTATGCGCGTCAGTTTATTGGCAACATGGAACGGCCAGACGTCGATAAGATCGATGGATTGAGCCCGGTCATTTCCATCGAACAAAAAACCACGTCTAAGAACCCACGTTCCACGGTTGGAACAATCACGGAAGTGTACGATTTTATGCGACTATTGTACGCTCGCGTTGGGGAGGCATATTCTATGAAAACGGGCAGTAGAATGGTCAGCTACTCCACAGAGCAAATACTGTCGCGCATTCTCACCGACTACGAAGGCAAACGCATCAACATTTTGGCACCGCGCATTCGCGCTAGAAAGGGACACTACCGCGAACTGTTTGAGCAAATTGCCCGCATGGGGTTTCTACGCGTTCGCGTGGATGGAGACATACGCGAAATCAGCAAGGGGATGAAGCTCGACCGCTACCAAACGCACGACATTGAAATCGTGATTGACCGAGTGGCCGTGAACACCAAAGACAAACGCCTTAAAGAAAGTGTTGAAACTGCGTTATATCACGGTGATGGACTGTTGTTGATTGTGGAAGACGGTGATACAGAACCTCGTTACTTTTCGCGCAAGCTCATGTGTCCAGATACGGGCATTTCTTATCCCGAACCGGAACCCAACACATTTTCGTTCAACTCACCTAAAGGCGCCTGTCCGCACTGTAACGGACTCGGTCACACCTCAGAAGTGGATCTCGAAAAGGTAATCCCGGACGCATCCAAAAGCATCCGTAAAGGAGGCTTAGCACCATTGGGGGAATTCAAAAAATCCTGGATTTTCAACCAATTGGAAATCATAGGAGACCGCTACGGCTATTCGTTAGACACCCCCATCAAAGACATCCCCGAGGAGGGAATGAACGTAATCCTAAACGGTGCCAATGAGCGATTTGAAGTAGAAAACAAAGTGATGGGCATTACCCGAAAATACAATCTAAACTTTGACGGGCTCATCCCCTACTTGCTGAAACAAAGCAAAGAACAGAAGAGCAGAGCCGTACAGAAATGGGCGGAGAATTATATGGTTCGCGTGGTTTGTAATCACTGCGAGGGCCACCGACTGCGCAGCGAATCACTACACTTTAAAATCAACGACGTGAACATCGGCGAAGCCAGTGCCCTTAGTCTTTCTCGTATGGTACTTTGGCTCGACGAAGCGGAGAAAAAATTCACCGACAACCAGCACAAAATCGGTCACGAAATCGTAAAGGAAATTCGTACCCGCTTGCATTTTTTACTCAACGTAGGACTGGGATATTTGTCGCTCAATCGCTCGTCGAAACACCTCAGCGGCGGGGAGGCGCAGCGCATTCGATTGGCAACGCAAATTGGTACGGACCTGGTAGGCGTGCTTTACATTTTGGACGAACCCAGCATTGGCCTCCATCAGCGTGATAACACTCGACTCATCGAATCGCTTTACCAACTTCGCGACAAAGGAAATTCCGTTATTGTGGTGGAGCACGACCGCGAAATGATGGAACAAGCCGATCACCTAATCGACATGGGCCCCAAAGCCGGTAAATACGGTGGAAGAATTGTTGAGGAAGGCGTGCCCTCAGAAATCATTGCGCACGGAGAAGGCATGACAGCAAAGTACATGCGCGACGAACTCAACATTCCCTTCAACCTCAAACCACGAAAGGGAAATGGCAAATTCATAGACGTTGTTGGTGCCACCGGTCACAACCTAAAAAATGTAACTGCCAAATTCCCGTTGGGCATCTTTACCGTGGTCACCGGCGTATCCGGAAGTGGAAAATCGAGTTTGGTGAACGAAACGCTGGCGCCTGCTCTGCACCACATGCTCTTTCGGGCAGAAAAAAAACCACTGCCACATAAGACCATTAAAGGACTCAAACACATTGACAAAGTCATCAGCATAGACCAAAGCGCCATCGGACGAACGCCGCGGTCTAACCCGGCAACCTATACAGGCGTATGGTCTGACATCCGCACCTTATTCACCCAACTCCCGGAGTCGAAGGTGCGCGGATACAAACCGGGCCGCTTTTCATTCAATGTAAAAGGAGGACGATGCGAAACCTGTCAGGGCGCCGGACTAAAAATCATTGAAATGAATTTCCTACCCGACGTACATGTACCCTGCGAAACGTGTCAAGGGAAGCGCTTTAACCGCGAAACTTTAGAAATCCGCTACAAGGGTAAATCCATTTCTGATGTGCTTGAAATGAGCGTCAACGAAGCAGTTGCGTTTTTTGATCCCATTCCAAAAATCAAAAAGAAAATTGAAACCCTCCAGCAAGTGGGCTTGGGCTACCTCACACTTGGCCAAGCCAGCACAACACTCAGCGGCGGCGAAGCCCAGCGGGTAAAACTCAGCACTGAACTTTCCCGCCGCGACACCGGGAATACCTTCTACATATTGGACGAACCTACAACGGGTTTGCACTTTGAAGACGTACGAGTGCTGCTCGATGTACTGCAACAACTCGTTGACCAAGGCAATACCGTCTTGGTCATCGAGCACAATTTAGACGTGATTAAAGCTGCCGACCACATCATTGATATTGGACCCGAAGCCGGAGAAAACGGCGGAAAAATTATAGCCAGTGGCTCTCCCCTTTCACTCGTTGAAAAAGGCACCGGTTATACCGCACAATACCTAAAAATGGAATACGAACGTGGACTCGGGAAAACCTAAACCACCAAAACCGTTTGTTTAATGAGTGGATTTGATGCCAAGAACATAGCTGTACAAAAAACAGCGCGCTACCACCATCGGGCATGCAGCGAAGAAACACGAGCGCAATGGATGATTGCTCACGGATACGGCATGTTGACCACCTACTTTGCGCGGAAATTCGAATCGCTTCCCAACACCAACGAACTGCTCGTGCCGGAAGGGTTGCACCGATTTTACGTGCAGGGAACCGAGGGACGCGTGGGTGCGAGCTGGATGACCAAAGAAGAACGAGAAAACGACATACGCGATTACATTCAATATTTGAACAAACTTTACAGCAAACACCGCAAAGAAGCACCACTGATTGCTTTTGGCTTCTCTCAAGGTGTTGCAACCATTTGCCGATGGGCAGCACAATTAACGCATAAACCGGCGCATCTCATCCTTTGGGCAGGCGTTATCCCACCCGATATGGATCCCTATGCCTGGGAAAACGTGTACGCCAACGTTCCCATCACCATTTTTGTAGGCACGCACGACCCCTACCGTACAGACGCACACAATACTCTTTATCAGCACATCAAATCGGTAGGAAAACACGTTGACATCGTTGAGTTTGACGGCGCGCATGCAGTGGACGCACAAGTACTAACCGAGTGGTACAAGCGTCAACGTTTTTAACAACCAAGGTGCAATAATTTTTTTTTCATGACATAACCGCGACCGGTTTTTTTGCGAAATTTGTCAAAAATCAACCATATGCAACGCATTATTGCACTTTTCGCACTCGCGATTCTCTCCACCGCCTGCGTATCATCGCGCGTACACAAAGAACTTCAAAACGACTTCAATGCATTAGAACAGCAGTTTGACTCGCTCACGCTCAAGCACAATGCCTTAGAAGCAGACTTTCGCGAACTTACGGGAAAGCTCAACAGTTTGGAAGACGATCACGATCAATTGAAGAAAGACAGTGCCGAAATGCGCCATAAGTTGAATGACCTCGATCGCGAATTCACTGAGCTCAGTCGGTCGTACGACTTTTTACTGGAAAACAACAAGTCGCTATTGGAGCGCAGCACAGCCGAAAACCGTAGTCTCTTGAACAAATTGCAACGCGCTCAGGACGAACTGGCGACACGAGAAGACTCTCTAAAACTGGAGCGCAACCGCATAGAAACGATGCAACAAAACCTCCAACAACGCGAATCGCAAATCAACGAACTCGAGCGACGCCTTTCTCAGAAAGATTCGCTGATGTCCGCCGTACGCGACCGTATATCAGAAGCACTGCTCAATTTTGAAGGTAAAGGACTAAGTGTAGATATGCGTGACGGAAACGTTTATGTCACCTTGGAGAATGCCCTCCTCTTTAAGTCAGCGAGTTGGGATTTAGATACCGACGGCGAACAAGCCCTTAAATCGCTGGCAGAAGTATTAGAAGAAAACCCCGACCTCGAAGTGATGGTGGAAGGGCATACCGATTCCGATGCCTATCGCGGTCGCGGTCAAGTAAAAGACAACTGGGATCTAAGCGTAATGCGTGCCACCTCCATCATTCGTGAACTAACTAAAAATGAAGGCGTTGACCCGTCGCGACTAACCGCAGCCGGCCGAAGCGAGTACCGCCCAATTACCGACAATGACACCCCGGAAAACAAAGCCATTAACCGCCGAACAGAAATCATCATTACGCCTAGACTGGCGGAACTCAATCGGTTGATGGAGGATCTGAAGTAATAGAGAAAGGCAAATACAGCAAATGAACATAAAGCAATTGAATGCTTGTGTTCCGTCGCGTCAAACCTCTTGTCCCAGCATGCGCTGAATCATACGTTTTAAATCGCTGAGCTGGGCAATTTCTTTAAAAATCTCGGCAGATTCCTCTTCTCCGACGCCCTCCTCTTCCCAGCGATTTTTTTGCTGTTCTATGATGGTTTGCAGCATTTTTTCTTTGAACCGCAATACGCTTTCGCGAACTTCGCGCTCCAAAACGACATCCCGACTTTTGGGGTAAATGCCCTTCTTTTCCCAGTCGCTGAGTTTGTACCGTTCATCAGTTAAGTCAATGACTTGTTTGACCACGTCGGGATCTTCATGACGTAAAAACGTCTTCAACTCGGGCAGCGGTTGTTCCTCCAATACCGCTTCATGGAACGGTTGAAAAATGTCGGCAAACGCTTTGTGTTGAAAGGTTAACCCATCGGCTTCAAGCTCTTGCACTATGTAGGAAGCGACGGATTCCGGAACATCAGACGGCTCCGTCAGTGCACCGTGTTCGTCAATGAGTATAAAGTTGAGCATCTTGTGCCCGTGATTGAGCAGAAGCTCCAACAATTTTTCCTCCTGAGAATAAGTTACCGGAATGTCTTTTTCCGAAATGGCCGGAGTATGTACAACCTCAATTTTTTGTTCACGCGGCTTTCTCTCTCGCTGCTTATCCCTAGATTTCAGCTCCTTTGCGCGAATTCGCTCCACCTCACCCTTCAGCAGGTTTTCTTCTGTTTCGAGTAGTTTGCTGCTCTCCCTAATGTAAACATCGCGATCAACCTCATTGGGCATAAGCGATAACGTTCGGGCAATTTCGCGAATGGCCTCGGCCTTTTTCAACGGACTCCCATCCGCTTCGGCGAGTAGGTATTTGGTTTTAAACAACAGAAAATCAGAGACCTCATCACGCAAAAATGCCTTTAAAACCTCTGAACCACGGGTACGGGCAAACCCGTCGGGATCTTCGCCGTCGGGAAACAGCAGTGTGTGTACGTGCAGACCTTCCTGAAGAAACATGTCGATGCCACGCATGCTCGCCTTAATGCCTGCGGCGTCGCCATCGAAGAGAATGGTGACGTTGTTGGTGAGGCGCTTTATTTGCTGAACCTGTTCCACCGTAAGCGATGTTCCGCTGGTTGCCACCGTGTTGGTCACGCCCGCTTGATGAAAACTGATGACGTCAGTATAACCTTCTACCAGATAAACACGATCTTCTTTAACGATCGATTTTCGTGCCTGATAAAGTCCATAAAGCAGTTTACTCTTATTGTAAATTTCACTTTCGGGACTATTGATGTACTTGGCAATTTTTTTATCGCTCCGCAGGGTTCTTCCTCCAAATCCGGCTACACGACCACTTAAGTTGTGAATGGGAAACATGACGCGCTCCCGAAAGCGGTCGTACTGTCCGCGCTCGTTCTCCATCACCAATCCGAGTTCTAGAAACGCATCAAGTTGGTATCCGGCACTCTGCGCTTCTCTGGCCAACGCGTCGGATGACTTAAGTGAATAACCCAGTTCAAAGGTTTTGATGCTTTCATCGGTGAAGCCACGCTCTTTGAAGTAACTGAGCCCAACGCCAACACCTTCTTCGTGCTTGTGAAGTAGCCCAACAAAAAACTTTGCGGCAAACTCGTTGACCAAATAAAGCGTTTCTCTGCGCGAGCGTTGTTCCTTTTGCTCGTCGGTTTGCACAGTTTCCTCCACCTCAATACCATAGCGATCGGCTAGGTAGCGAAGCGCTTCGGGATAGCTCATCTTTTCGAGTTCCATGAGAAAACCCACAACGTTTCCCCCATTTCCCGAACTGAAACACTTATAGATTTGCTTGGCAGGCGAAACGTAAAACGACGGTGTTTTTTCGTTGGTAAACGGGCTCAAGCCTCTGTAGTTTCCTCCCACCCGTTTCATTTGCACAAAATCGGCGACCACCTCCTCAATACGGGCAGTTTCAAAGATTTTATCAATGGTAGCGGACGTTATCAAAACGGTTTATTTTGGACGGTAAAGTTAGGTTGATTAGCGCAAACAAGCACCAACCATTTGTTAACACCACGCTCGCATCTAAAAACGCTAAATGTTCAAATTAACACAAACACAATACTCTCGTAAAGTTTTGGTATCTTTGCAACCGCTTAAACGACACCATGGTTTTACGGGACAAAAAACGATTGCGCTACGGGATATACTTTTTCATCCCCATCATGCTGGTATTACTCATACCGGTAAAACTTCCCTATTCTGTAAAAACATTGGCTGTATCTTACCCTCTACAAGAGTGGAGTTTGATTAAAAACAGCGAAGGCAACCTGATGTCAAACTACCAAGATCATCGCAAAGGCACATTGGAAACATTTGGCATTACGGAATTTCAGCGCGGTGATGTGGTCACGTTTAGCTTGATAAAAGGGCTTCGCGACCGCATGTTTATCAACCAAGGTGACACCATCGGCACATACAATTCCAACGAGGAGCGACGCAAGTTCATTGAGCTTAGCGGGCAGCTGGGCATTTACGAGGCTGAGTTGGAGTTTTGGACCACCGGACAAAAGCCGGAAGATGTGGACGAAGCCATGCATCTGCTAAAATTGGCCAAACAAGAACTAAAAACCGAACGCAAACTGATGGATCGTTCGCGACTCTTACACCGCGACTCCGTGATTTCGGATCAGGAATTTGAGATAGCGGAAAACAAACTGCGCGTTAAAGAAATAAACTTAGACATCGCCGAGGCTCGTTATCGCTCGGTTACCACCGGTGAAAAACCCGAGCAGGAAATGTTGCTTCGCGCAAAAATTGCCGCCACCAGTGACCAACTCATGCAGGTTAAGGAACGCTTGGAATCGCTCGTACTTCGCAGTCCCATAAACGGCATCATTGTAAATCGCCACCGCGGCAGCAGCAACCACATCATCAGCATTGCTGATACGGCAGGCACCATAGGACTCTGCGCCCTCAAAGCCAATCAGATGGAATGGGTAAAGGTTGGACAAGAGGCCTTCACCAAATACCGCGGGAAAACCATCAAAGGTACCGTGATTGGCATTGATAACACGATGCAAATCATCGACGGGCGGTCTGCATTCTACGTACGCGTGGCCTTTCCCCCCAGCGGCATCCCTCCCGGTGCTTTGTTAAACGTAGACATTTTTGTGGAAGACATGCGTTTCTTCTCGTATATTGGTCGCGCATTTGGCCAAATTTAACCCATGAAAAAGCGCTACGAACGCAAATATCTCGTCCCTGTTGTCCACATCAATCGATTGCGTAAACGCTTTGAAGCATTTACTGAACCCGACGCTTACGCCATAAAACCCGGACAAACAATACCGGAATACACCGTCCGCAGCATTTACCTCGACTCCCAAGATTGGAACGCTTACGACGAAAAGATTGAAGGTCTTCGCGACCGCAATAAGCTGCGCATTCGCGGATACGATACCTACACACCCGGCGACAAGGTTTTCTTTGAAATCAAACACAAATTTGAAAACCGTATTGGCAAAAGTCGCGGGCAAATTCCGTTTGAAGACGTTGAATCGTTACTTGAAACGGGTAATGTAGAAGACTACTACCCCCCAGAAAGCGAATACCACAGCGACCTTAAGCGATTTTTGTATTACTACCACCTGTATCACCAACGTCCGGTAACAACGGTTGTGTACGAGCGTGAACCGTACTTTGGGAAATTTGACCGAGGCGTGCGCATCACCTTTGATAAAAACATACGCGCCAACCTCTTTCCCGAGTATAAAGACCTTTTTTATGAAGACAACTGCTTACCGTCATGGCCTAATCATTTTATTTTAGAAATCAAGTACTTTACAGATCAAATGCCGCGATGGGCGCGATCCATCGTTCAGGAATTTGCCATTAGTCATCAAGCCCTTTCGAAATATGCTCAAGGAATCGATGTCAACCACACATTAAACCCATTGTTTCACCG
>SKIJ01000050.1 GCA_007116495.1 Cryomorphaceae bacterium
AAGCTTCACGAAGATTAATACATTCTGAAAGTTCTTTGTGGTTCTTTGTGACTCCTTCGTGGTTCTTTGTGTAATAACCAAGTAAAGCTATTCCACAAAGTTTCACCAAGAAGGCACAAAGCTTCACGAAGATTAATACATTCTGAAAGTTCTTTGCGGTCCTCTGTGACTCCTCCGTGGTCCTCTGTGTAACAACCAAGCCAGCTGTACCACAAAGTTGCACAAAGTTTCACAAAGGTCGTTTCATCATGCATCGTTGTGTATTTTTGCGCCAATGCAAAAAATCCTCATCATTACATATTATTGGCCACCAGCGGGTGGGCCCGGTGTTCAGCGTTGGTTGAAATTTACAAAATATCTGGTTAAAAAAGGGTATGATGTTCATGTTTACGCTCCGGATGATCCCGCATATCCCTTGCGTGACGAGGCTCTGGAAAAAGAGGTGCCCAAAGAGGCAAATGTGGTAAAACAATCGATTTTTGAACCCTATGCCTTGGCGTCTTTTTTTGGACGAAAAAACGTTAAAACCATCAGTTCAGGGGTTGTTCCCGACGATGAAAAACAGTCGCTTGTGCAGCGTGTGATGCTGTGGGTTAGGGGTAATGCATTCATTCCGGATGCACGGGTTTTGTGGGTGCGGCCGTCGGTACGCTCTTTAACGGACTACATCCAAGCAAATAATATACAAACCGTCGTTACCACCGGGCCGCCGCATAGTTTGCACCTTATTGGTATGCGACTGAAAAATAAGTTGAAGGTCAGGTGGTTGGCGGACTTTCGCGACCCGTGGACAACCATTGAATACCACGATAAGCTCAAATTGTCCGCGTACGCCAAAAGGCGTCATAAGCAATTGGAGAAACAGGTGCTTGCTGCGGCCGACGAGGTCATCGTTACCAGTCCGCTAACTGTGCAAGAGTTTCATGCTCTTACCCATAAACCCGTTCATTTGATTACCAATGGCTTCGATTCCGAAGTGAAAAGAACGGATCAACTCGACAAAACATTCACTTTGGCGCACATTGGTTCCTTGCTGTCCAGTCGCAACCCACACAATCTCTGGAAGGCACTAGCCGCGTGTATACAAGACGTACCGGGATTTGCTGAGGATTTGTCCATCAAGCTGGTTGGCGTCGTCAGCGATGATGTAAAGGAAACCTTATTGCGGTACGACCTATTAAACCACACTCAATTAATGGGTTACGTATCGCACGATGAAGTAGTGGTACATCAGGCAACATCTCAAGTGCTTTTATTGATTGAAGCCGACAATCCGGTGAAACGTTGCATACTACCGGGAAAAGTGTTTGAATACATGTCGGCCGGCAGACCCATTATTGCCTTTGGTGTTAATGATTCCGATATTCAACAGATCATCGGTAAAAGTAAGGCTGGAGAGTACTTTACCTACGAGGATTACGATGGCGTTTTGGCGCATATAATCAACCTTTACCAAAGGTATAAATCCGGCAATTTGTCTGTGGCCTCTGTGGGCGTTGACGCGTATCACCGTTCGCGCCTCACCGATCGTTTAATAGAAATCATTGAACGCCCGCAATCATTATGATTTTAACGGTTATTGGTGCTCGACCACAGTTTATTAAAGCAGCTCCTGTGTCGCAGGCAATGCGCGCTGCGGGCATGGAGGAAACGGTGCTACACACAGGACAACACTTTGATTACGAAATGGACCGGGTGTTTTTTGAGGAGCTGAAAATGCCGTATCCTGCGCTCAATTTGCAAGCAGGTGGTCGCTCTCACGGTGTGCAAACCGCCCAAATGCTAAAAGGCGTGGAGGATGCCATTGGTAACATTAAACCCGATGCGGTACTTATTTACGGCGACACAAATTCAACATTAGCGGCAGCGCTGGCAGCCGCAAAAATGCACGTCCCGGTAGCTCATGTAGAGGCCGGATTGCGCTCTTACAATATGCGTATGCCGGAGGAGGTAAACCGCCGCCTTACCGATCACGTGTCTTCGTATTTATTTTGTCCTTCTAAAGCCGCTGTTGACAATTTAAAAAAGGAGGGCATCACAGATGGTGCCTACGTGGTAGGAGATGTTATGCTGGATGCGTTTCAGTTGTTTCAAGCCGAAGCGGTAAAGCGTTCTTTACCCCGACATGTTGAGGAATCGTATTACCTGTTTACCGTTCACCGCCCGTCAAATGTCGACGATTTACAACGGTTGACGGCAATAGTATCTGAACTGAAAACCATTGGAGATATGGTGGTTTGGCCCATTCATCCGCGGGTTAAGAACATCTTGAAAAAAATTGAGTTACCCAAAAATGTACAGTTGCTGTCTCCGCAATCGTATCTCTCGAATATACGGCTATTGATGGGCGCTAAAGCACTCATCACTGATTCCGGTGGAATGCAAAAGGAGGCCTATTGGGCAAAAACGCCATGCGTAACCATTAGAGAAGAAACGGAATGGGTTGAAACCCTGGAAAACGATTGGAATCGGTTGGTTGTTGAGCCAAGTGATTTGCTAAACGCTCTGCAACAAAACCCGGGAGAATGGAAACCGCTATACGGTGATGGGCACGCAGCCGACAGAATTGTTAGGGTTTTGAAAGGGGAGTGGTATTGATTTTTGTGACGGTCATTCCTTGCGTTTGGGGGGAGGAACCATAAATCTAATCTGCAACTAAGTTCAGTGTTTTATTTGCGTATTCTGTATCGCAAAAAAAAAGCTGTACGAAATGATTGTACAGCTTTTTTTGTCCATGAAAAAAAAAATTTATCCTTTTTTGTCGGGTGCGGTCATGCGAATGAACTGACTCAGTCGTTCTTTGAGTTTTTTGCGTTCCACAATGAAATCGAGGAATCCGTGTTCCAATAAAAACTCACTGGTTTGGAAGCCTTCAGGGAGATCTTTGCCAATGGTTTCTTTGACCACACGCGGACCGGCAAAGCCAATCAAGGCACCGGGTTCGGCAATATTGATGTCGCCCAACATAGCAAAGGATGCGGTAACACCACCGGTAGTGGGGTCGGTGAGAACGGAGATGTAGGGGAGCTTTTGCTCGTTCATCAACGCAATTTTTGCTGATGTTTTTGCCATTTGCATAAGCGAAAAAGCTGCTTCCATCATTCGTGCACCTCCCGATTTGGAGATCATGATGAAGGGCAATTTGTTTTTCAGCGCGTGATCCATTCCTCGGGCAATTTTTTCACCCACAACGGATCCCATACTGCCACCAATAAAATTAAAGTTCATACAGCCAATCACCACTTCTTGACCGTCAATTTTTCCAACAGCAACGGAGACTGCTTCTTTGAGCTGTGTCTTTTTTACAGCTGCTTCGTAACGCTCTTTGTATGGTTTTGTATCGGAAAAGTTGAGTGGATCTCCGGATTTAATGGATTTGTCGAGCTCCTTGTATCGTCCGTCGAATAGAATGGAAAAGTACTCTGCTGCGTTGATGCGGTTGTGGAATCCACAGTTGGCGCAAACCCATACGTTCTTTTCGTGGTCTTCAATCTCCACAATTACCTTACACTTTGGGCACTTATGCCAAAGACCTTCCGGTGTTTCCTTCTTCTCTTCCGAGGGTGTTGTAATTCCTTCTTTATCGCGTTTAAACCAACCCATTAGGCAATTGTAATTTGTTCGTTCAAATATACGTCTTGAATGGCATTCAACAAACTGACGCCTTCACGCATGTCTTTTTGAAACGCTTTGCGACCGGAAATCAACCCTTGGCCACCGGCGCGTTTGTTGACTACTGCGGTAGTTAAGGCTTCAGCAAGGTCGGATGCGCCACGAGATTCACCGCCGGAGTTGATCAATCCTGCGCGTCCCATGTAGCAGTTGGCCACTTGATAACGACACAGGTCGATTGGGTTATCGGTAGTGAGTTCGCTATAAACACGCTCATCGATTTTACCAAACTTGTTTCCGTTTTGATTGAGCGCTGTGTATCCGCCGTTATTCGTCGGTAGCTTTTGCTTAATGATGTCTGCCTGAATTGTTACCCCAAGGTGATTGGCTTGTCCGGTAAGGTCTGCGGAAGCGTGGTAGTCTTTTCCGTCAACTTTAAACGCATTGTTGCGGGTGTAGCACCAAAGAATGGTGGCCATTCCCAATTCGTGCGCATACTCAAATGCCTCGGCCACTTCAATGATTTGACGGTTTGAATCTTCTGAACCAAAATAGATGGTGGCACCTACTGCCACAGCGCCCATGTTCCAGGCTTCCTCGATGCTTCCAAAGGATATTTGTTCGAAGCTGTTGGGGTGTGAAATGAGTTCGTTATGGTTAAATTTCACAACGAAGGGAATTTTATGGGCGTATTTTCTAGCGATGGATCCCAATACACCAAATGTTGAAGCGACGGCGTTGCAGCCTCCTTCAATTGCTAACTTTACAATGTTCTCCGGATCGAAATAAATGGGGTTTTTTGCAAACGAGGCCCCGGCAGAGTGTTCAATGCCTTGATCAACAGGTAGAATAGAAACATAACCGGTATTGGCCAAACGTCCGTTGCCGTATAATTGCTGCATACTGCGCATCACGGGAATGCTGCGATTTGTGGGGGCAAATATACGATCAACGAAATCACTGCCCGGTAGGTGCAGTTGGTCTTTACTGATGGTTGTGCATTTGTGATCGAGTAAGCTGGAGCGGTCGCCTAAAAGGTCGGCTATTTCGGTGTAGGTCATAATATGGTTGTTAAGCAGGTATTAATTTCGTCGACAAAAATAGTGTGGACGTTTGGTTTAATCGCCAAACCAAATCAGATTTTCCACCACGACTTTCTTTCTTACTTTAGCCGTATGTGTTTTTTCTCCCAGCTCAGCAAATCACCCTCACAGTTAACGTCGCGCTTTGATGCCCGTTTTCCCGAGGGTAACAATTACAAACCCGGTTTCTACAACGCCTTTTCGTTTCCCCAAACGCCCATTATTACAGTAGAAGACCACAAGATAATCGATTTGGCTCATTGGGGTCTGATTCCGCATTGGGCAAACGATGAGTCCGTGAGGAAATACACCCTGAATGCACGTATAGAAACCGTTACCGAAAAACCATCGTTCCGCGATTC
>SKIJ01000124.1 GCA_007116495.1 Cryomorphaceae bacterium
CAAGATATTGACATGACCTTGAATATAGTTAACCTTAGTCATTGGGAAAAGTTACAAACAGAATTAGGTGCATTGGGTTTTCATCCCAATCCTTTTGGTCATGCGATTTGTAGTTACAAATACAAAGATATTCCGGTAGATATTATGGCTACTGAAGATGGGCCGTTGGGACCAGCCAACCGATGGTACAAGATAGGATTTGAAAACTTATCGACTGCAAAAGCCAAAAATCAGGAAATATTTATTTTATCTGCACCTTGTTATTTAGCCACTAAATTTGAGGCTTTTAATGATAGAGGAACTGATTACCGCACAAGTCACGATATAGAAGATATAGTTTATGTACTAGATAATCGAATAGGTATAGTAGAAGAAATAGCCAATGATGATACGCGCATTGCAAATTTTATAAAGGAGCAATTGCAAATCATCACCAACAAGGGTATGATGCAAGAAGTTTTAATGGCGCATATTCACCCATTAATGTTGGACGAACGCTTACCTATTGTAGAAGAAAAAATCACCCAAATACTCAATAAAAATTATGGGATTTAACGAATTAAATAGTGTAGAGCATTTCATAATTCACCAATTAACTGGGGTGAATCTGAATAACAATACGGTTTCCGAACCCCAAATGGGCTATGGCGCCCAATGGCAATTTGTTGCACCCAATGATTTGCAACGAAGCGTAAACGAAGTGTTGTTGGAGAAAGAATTGAAAGAAGCTTTAGTCCGTTTAAACCCAGAAATATCTGCTGAACCAGTATTGGCTGATGAAGTGATTTATAAATTACGAGCCGTTTTAATTGCAGTAAACCAAGTGGGGTTGGTAAAAGCCAATGAAGAATTTAACAAATGGATGGTGGGCGATAAAACCATGCCTTTTGGTGAAAATAATCGTCATGTTCCTATAAGATTAATCGACTTTGACGATCTAACAAACAATTCTTATGTTGTCACCAATCAATTCCGTGTTCATCATCGTGAAACGAAGATACCTGATTTAGTGTTTTTTATCAATGGATTACCAGTTATTGTAGGTGAAGCAAAAACTCCGATACGCCCAAGTATTTCTTGGCTGGATGGGGCACATGAGGTTAATGCAGTGTATGAAAATGCTGTACCTCAATTATTTGTTCCGAATATACTTTCGTTCGCAACCGAAGGCAAGATGCTTTATTATGGAGGAGTTCGTTGTCCACTGGATTTTTGGTCACCATGGAGGTTAGAAGGAGATGATGAACAATTGGCAAAACAACTTGGATTAGGTGAAATTGGAAAAGAGCTCAGTGATTTGTTGCATCCAAAAAGGTTATTAGATATCCTTCTTAATTTCTCGCTCTACACAACCAATTCAAAAAAGCAACGAATCAAAGTGATTCCTCGTTTTCAACAATACGAAGGTGCCAACAAAATTGTTGAGCGTGTTGAAGAGGGTAAGCTGAGAAAAGGATTAATCTGGCATTTTCAAGGTTCTGGAAAATCACTTTTGATGGTTTTTGCTGCGCAAAAGTTACGTAGGTCTCCCAAACTAAAAAGTCCAACTGTTATTGTGTTAGTGGATCGTACGGATTTGGACACACAAATTTCAGGAACTTTCAATGCTGCGGACATAGCCAATGTGGAAACAACCGAAAGTATTCGTGAGTTACAACGGTTGTTGCAAAATGACACGCGAAAGATTATTATATCGATGATTCATAAGTTTAGAGACGCTAAACCTAATATGAATGATAGGGATAATATCATTGTTTTAGTAGACGAAGCTCACCGAACACAAGAAGGTGATTTAGGAAGGCAAATGAGAGCTGCCTTACCCAATGCCTTTTTGTTTGGATTAACAGGTACACCGGTAAACAAAGCAGATAAGAATACCTTTTGGGCATTTGGTGCCGAGGAAGATGAAGGAGGCTACATGTCACGCTATACATTCCAAGATTCGATACGAGACGGAGCAACACTTGAATTACACTTTGAGCCACGTTTAGTGGATGTTCATGTAGATAAAGAGACAATCGACAAACTATTTGAGGAGTTCAAAGAAACGACAGCTCTTAGTGATGAAGAGGCAGACGCTCTAAACAAAAAATCCGCACGAATGGCTGCATTTCTGAAATCTCCAGAGCGAATTTCAAAGATAGTTGAAGACATTGCGACCCATTTCAAAGAAAAAGTAGATCCACATGGATTCAAAGCCATGATTGTCACTCCTGATCGTTTTGCCTGCGTTCAGTACAAAGAAGAGTTAGATAAATACTTCCCGACTGAAGTAAGTAGAGTGGTAATTTCAACATCGGCCAACGATGACTTCGAGTTTAAGCAGAAATGGACTGTAGATAAATCAGAGCAGGAACGCATTGTAGATGAGTTCAATGACAAAGATTCAGATTTGAAATTCTTAATCGTAACTGCAAAACTTCTTACAGGATTTGATGCACCAATACTTCAAACGATGTATTTGGACAAGTCCATAAAGGACCATACCTTGCTTCAAGCTATCTGTAGAACAAACCGTTTATATCCAAATAAAACATTTGGTCGCATAGTAGATTACTTTGGAGTATTTGACGATACTGCGAAAGCGTTGGAATTTGATGAAGCATCTGTAAAGAAAATTATCACTAACCTATCGGAGTTAAGAGGTCAATTACCTCAAGCAATGGAAAGTGCCTTAGCTCATTTTGAAGGTGTAGATAGAACAATTGAAGGTTTCGAGGGATTGGAAGCAGCACAAAACGCCATAAACAGTGATGAAAAGAAAGATGCTTTTGCACAAGACTTTAAACACCTCACTAAATTATGGGAGTCATTATCTCCGGATAACATACTAAACATATATCAGGATGATTACAAATGGCTATCACAGGTATATGAATCAGTACGACCAGCTTCCGATAATATTGGCAAATTGTTGTGGCTAACCTTAGGCGCACAAACCACGAAATTAATTCATGAAAATATCCATGTAGGTGAGGTGCATCAATTGAATGAGTTTGTGTTGGACGCCAATATCATTGAAGAAATCTTTAATAACCCTGACCCAAAGAACACTAAAAAACTAGAGAAAATTCTCGTGAAGCGCTTCAAGAAACACGAAGGCAATCCCAAGTTCAAAAGTTTGAGTGAGCGGTTGGAGGAATTGCGTGATAGAGCGGAAAAAGGTCTGATTAATTCCATTGAATTTGTGAAGGAACTCTGCAAACTAGCGAAAGAAACGGTTCAAGCCGAAAAAGAAATAGAACAGATGATTCTCCAAAAGTCACCCAAAGCAGCTTTAACAGAACTTTTTTTGGAGCTAAAAACAGACCAAACCCCTGCCGTTGTTGAACGTATTGTCACGGATATAGATGCAATTGTACGTGTGGTCAATTTCCCAGGATGGCAAAACACGACCTCCGGAGAAAGAGAAGTCCAAAAGTCATTGCGTAAAGCCTTGTTGAAATACAAGTTACACAAAGACCAAGTTTTGTTTGATCGGGCGTATGGGTATATTAGGGAGTATTATTAGATTTTTTTATTCTAGGTTCAATAATGAAAGTCTTTACCTCCCCCTCATCCCAACCGCCAAAGCAATAATCACCCCCAAAAAGAACAGCAAATTCAACCGCCATTCTTTTCCGGGTGCCTGGCTGAGCATCCATGCATAGCCGGCAATCCAGCCAATGGCTAACAAGTAAAAAATAAATTGGCCCTTTTTGTCGTTCATTTCTACACTACGTTTTGTTCAGACGCTTCATTAGCTTCACTCATCTAAAATAATCAACAAAAAACGAAATTCAATAAAAAAATAAGTTTTATTTTTAGTGTGCAGAAAGAACGCATACAAGACACATATCTTTGCACAACAAACACAAAAAACCAGTATTATGTCTTACTATACTTTTCCTTTGCCCAACAATAACGCTTGCACTCCTCTGGCTATCGATTACTTTGCGAAGGCCTTTAAAAACATGGATTTAGAACTCATTGTTGCTGCTCTTTACGATAATGGAAATTTCAAGGGAGAAAATAAAGAAACATTTAGCAATGACTTGCGAAGGTTGTTTTCGGGCTTAAGTCAGATGCAAATGACCATACACCCCTATTTTGGAATCGCAAAATCACTATTTCCGGGAGCGCCAGTCGTAGAGTTTCATATTGAAATTCATGATGGTGATATTATAAATTCCTTCTACCTTGACGACTTTTTTGGAAAAACAAGAGGAGGAAACTTCTTGATTATGAAATATGGCTTATTGAGTGATCACGAAAAAGGTATTTACCATATTTTTGAACCAGATGATTGTATAAGTATGGTTGAAACCCAAAGAATTATTAAATTAAACTAAAAAAGATTATTTTTTAAAAAAAACACTATGCCAGCAACAAAAAACGCCCATATTCGCTATCAAGTTATCGACCAGTGTCTTTGTAATACTGGAAGACGTTATTCTTTTGATGACTTGAAAAACGCAATTGAAGAGAAATTAATGGAAATTGATCCTAACTCCTCTGGTATTTCTATTCGCACACTAAGAGATGATATCAGTTTTATGAAATCTATAGATGGATATGATGCTCCGATAGAAAGCTATAGGGATGGGAAATATAGCTTTTATCGATACACTGACCCCAAGTTTTCAATTAATAGTAAACCCCTTAATGCAACTGAGGCGGAACAACTCAAAAATGCCATTCAAATTTTTCAACGCTTTGAAGGTGGAGTTGAATTCGAATGGCTCGATGAAATTGGACCGAAGCTGGAAAACTTTTTTGGGCTGAATAAAAAACCAAAAAAAATCATCGGTCATGAACACAACCCTGAATATGTTGGGCAAAACTTTTTTTCGACCTTCTTTAATGCCATAAGTAATGAGCAAGTCTTAAATATTCATTATAAAACATTTAAGA
Source organism: Cryomorphaceae bacterium (assembly GCA_007116495.1). Classification (GTDB taxonomy): domain Bacteria; phylum Bacteroidota; class Bacteroidia; order Flavobacteriales; family Schleiferiaceae; genus CSBr16-58. The sequence goes on from SKIJ01000124.1 coordinate 4,894, forward strand.
ATGATGAATACCGCTTCAATTTTCACCCTTATTTTTTAAAACAATACAATAACCGTTGGTTTGTTATCGGCTATAATGAAGAACACAAGAATCCGCATTGGAACATCCCCTTGGATCGTATTGTTGCAGTTGAGCCGGTAAAAATCAACTA
>SKIJ01000095.1 GCA_007116495.1 Cryomorphaceae bacterium
GAAAAAAATTTCCGTTTTTACCCGATGCTGACGATTTCTCCCTTCACTATTGAACGCCGTGTGACGTAGACAACATCCCTATCAGTCGCCACTTCAAGCAATCTGCCTACAATTGGAATGAAACAAAACGCACGTACGTAACGTTTGACGCCTTTTTGTGATGCTTTGTCGTATATTTACAAAATTACTGTTGATCAGTTTGGTACAAAATAACCCCCCACGAAATGACTGCACGAATCATCACAACAACCGCACTACTTCTGACCAACATCGGCGTGTGTTTTTCACAAAACACCCCTCCGGTAGTAACCATAAATGGCGTTTCTGCCGATACCGTCAACCGCGTCATCACCGTCGATTTTGATCTTGCAGATGCCGATAACGACCCCTTGGACGTAACGGCTTTTTTGTCGGCCGACAGCGGCACAACCCACCTCGTTGAAGGACTTGCCGTAAGTGGCGACGTGGGTTTCCCCGTAACGCCGGGCAATAACAAATCCTTACAGATATCCTACACCATCAGCAACCTCGCCAATGCTTCCAAACAGCCGGATCCGTGGAGCACCGTAAAAATCGTCGCCACCGACCGTCACTCGCCAAATATTTCCGATATAATTGATCAAATTGACAGCAGCACGGTGTATGCCGATATGCAGTTTCTCAGCACGCCCAGACACCACGTAGGTGCTCCGGCAGGTCTCGAATTAGTCAAGGATTCTCTGGAGTCGGTTTTTTTGCAAAGCGGACTGCAAACGTCACGCCTGCCATTTATGTACGCGAATAACGTTCCTTCGGAAAACATCAAAGGGCGCAAACCGGGTGTGGTGGAAGAACATGACGTCATCATCATAGACGGTCACTTTGACGCAGTCAACAATACCCCGGGAGCAGACGATAACGCCACTGCCGTCGCCGCCGTATTAGCCGCAGCTAGAGTATTGGAGCCCTATCACTTCAAAAAAAGCATCAACTTCTTGGGGTTTGACAAAGAAGAACAGGGACTTGTAGGCGCAACACATTACGTCAACAACCGGATTGAAGATTACGAAAACATCGAAGCGGTTATCAATGGTGAAATGTTGGGCTATTACGACACCGCACAAAATGCGCAGCAACTCCCCGCCGGATTTGCCAACATCTTTCCCGATGCAGTGGATTCACTCAACAACGAAGACTATCGAGGCATTTTTCTCTTTGTTGTTGGCAACACCCAAAACAGCTCCGATCTCAGCAGGCGTTTTGACTCCATCGCCAGACTATACGTACCCGATGTACGCTCATTGGTCATCAATGCACCCGGCTTAGGTGTACTCACCCCAGATCTTCGTCGCAGCGACCACGCCGTATTTTGGAATGCCGGCATACCCGCACTGATGATTACCGACGGCGCCGATACGCGCAATCCACACTACCACCAACCCACAGATGACCTCTCCACCATCAACGTACCTTATTTGGTAAGAAACATCAAAGCCATGGTGGCAACGGTGGCCGCCTTAGCCGAACCGATGTCTGCGGGCAGTGCGGTGTCTGAGCATTTTCAACTGGCCACCAATCTCGATCTATCGACCGAAAACCGTCACCCCTTATCAAAATTTGACGTCTTTCCCAACCCCAGTAACGGATTGATTACCCTTCGCTTTCCCCCGTCCTTAAGCGCCCCGTTCGAGGTTACCGTAAGGGGCATCGGAGGAAAACAGCTTTTCCAGCAAACGCACAACCCAAATGCGGCAAGCGATGTTAAAATCGATTTGGGACAGCATGCATCGGGCGTGTTCTTTATTGAAGTTCGCCAAGGCAATGACCGCTTTGCAAAAAAAATCATCATTCACGAGGGGCATCAGCATTGATGTGCGGCACGACATTCGCCTGAAGCCTTTCACGGTACAATGAGCTTTGGCAGCATTATTGCAAATTGAGTATTCAGTACACATTCATCATGTTCAAACGACTCATCATTTATACCGCCGCCATTCTCCTTTCGAGCCATACCCCTCCGGAAGGTCATCGATCAGTGCCCATAAAAGATGAGGTGGTGTTTCAAAAAGGTGAGTATATGAGATTTGTAGTGGCGTACGGCATGGTAAAAGCCGGTGAAGCTGAGCTCAGCATCCAAGCATCCGCAAAAAACGACCAACACCTCCACATCGTTGGCACCGGAAAGAGCTATTCCTTTTTTGACGTATTCTTCAAAGTGCGCGATCGTTACGAAACCTACTTCAATCCCGAAAATAAAGTGCCCACCGAATTTGTTCGCGACATCAACGAGGGCGGGTACAAGAAACAACAGCATTACATATTCGATCACGAACACAACTGGGTTTACGATAAACGCAACGGATATAAATCCTACGCCATCGACCACGAGCATACCCAAGATATGATTTCCTTGTTTTACTACGCGCGATTGCTCGACACCAAAGATCTCAGACCCGGTGATTTACTCTACATACCCTCTTTTGTCGATGAAGAAATGTTTCGGTTTTATTTGGAATTTAAAGGCCGAGAAGTCCTTAAAACAACATTTGGCAAGGTGAACACCCTTAAGTTTACCCCGCTTGTTCAGGAAGGCCGCGTGTTTAAAGACAAGGAAACCATGACCATTTGGGTAACCGACGACGACAGCCACATGCCCGTGTTGCTCAAAAGCAAATTACGCGTTGGATCCATTCGTCTTGAGCTGGCTGAGCACCGTGGTGTAAACACCGACGTCCCTCAAAAATAGACCCCACATTCCATTCGTTTACCGCACTTTTTTTATGTACTTTTGGATAAATTTTCAAATTCCGAAAGCATGCATACATATCAAAGTTACGTCCGTGGAGAATGGGTATCCGGTGAAGGTTCCGAATTGACACTTACCAACGCCATTACCGGTGAATCACTGGGCGATATCAGTGCCAAAGGCTTCGACTTTGCAGCCATATTACAATACGGTCGTGAACAGGGTAAAACCCTACGCAGTATGACCTTCCACCAGCGCGGTTTGATGTTGAAAAAACTCGCGCTTTTTTTATTGGAAAATAAAGCTAAATATTACAACCTCAGTTACGCCACCGGTGCCACTAAGATCGACTCCTGGGTAGACATTGAGGGCGGCATCGGAAACCTCTTTGCGAATGCTTCCCTGCGCCGACAGTTTCCCAACTTACCATACTACGTCGACGGGCAAGCAGCGCCGCTGTCAAAAAATGGCACCTTTATCGGTCACCACATTATGGTGCCCAAGCGCGGTGTGGCGGTTCACATCAACGCCTTCAACTTTCCCATCTGGGGGATGCTGGAAAAAATCGCCGTGAACCTACTCGCCGGTGTGCCCTGTGTGGTAAAACCATCGGAATACACCGGTTATCTCACCGAGATCATGGTACGCGACATCATCGCTTCCGGTATTTTACCCGAAGGCGCACTGCAGTTGGTTACTGGTCTTGGCCACGGCATACTCGACCACGTTACCCATCAAGACATCGTGACGTTTACCGGAAGTGCTGCCACCGGAAAAAAACTCAAAGCACACCCTCGAATACTGGAAGAATCGGTGCAATTTAACATGGAAGCCGATTCGCTCAACGCCTCCATACTCGGTCCGGATGTAAAAGCCGGCGACGAAGAGTTTGACCTTTTCGTAAAAGAAGTGCACCGCGAAATGACGTCCAAAGCCGGACAAAAATGTACCGCAGTACGACGCATACTCGTACCACACCACCTCGCAGAAGATGTCCAAATTGCGTTGGGCAAACGCCTGGCAAAAACCACTATCGGCGACCCTCAAGCGGAAGGCGTGCGCATGGGTGCATTGGCCACGAAATTACAAGTAGAACGCGTTCGGGAAAGTGTGGATAAGTTGATGCTCGAAAATGATGTCGTTTACAACGGCGGCAAGGACATGCAGCTCATCAATGCCGATGCTGCCAAAGGCGCATTTATGGCACCCGTGCTGATGCGTAACGACGATCCGTTCAACAAAACCGCTTGCCACAACATCGAAGCCTTTGGGCCGGTGTCTACCCTTATTCCTTACAACGACCTCGACGAAGCCGTAGCCATAACCGCTATGGGTAAAGGTTCATTGGTGACCTCCATCGTGACCAACGACGACCGCATAGCCACCGAATTTGCAGTAGAAGCCGCCCCTTACAACGGACGCATTTTGGTACTCAACCGCCGCTGTGCGAAAGAAAGCACCGGCCACGGGTCGCCCATGCCGTTGTTGACCCACGGAGGACCGGGACGCGCCGGTGGCGGCGAAGAGATGGGCGGTATGCGCGGCGTGATGCACTATCTCCAGCGCACCGCCGTTCAGGGACACCCCGATACCATTACCGCCATGACCGGCATTTACCAACCCGGAGCGACAAGACCCGAAGCCAATCCGCACGTGTTCCGCCAGTACTTTGAAGATCTCAAAGTAGGCGACACCGTTTACACCGCCAAGCATACCGTTAGCGATGCCGACATCGTCAACTTTGCCAACGTAAGCGGCGATAATTTCTACGCCCACATGGACGCCACCTCTTTGGAGGGAACCATTTTTGAGCAACGCGTAGCCCACGGATATTTTGTGCTGAGTAAAGCTGCCGGCTTGTTTGTCGATGCTAAAAAAGGCCCGGTACTGCTCAACTACGGCCTCGATGAATGCCGCTTCACCAAACCCGTTTACCCCGGTGCCACCATTGGCGTGAAGTTTACCGTGAAAGAAAAACTGGATCAAGAAAAACGCTCCGACGACGACATCGCCAAAGGCATTGTGAAATTTTTGGTTGACGTGTACGACGAAACCGGCGAAACCGTGGCCTTGGCTACGATTTTAACGATGGTTAAAAAACGCGATCAGGGCACAATATAATCGTAAAGACAGGGCATGCCCTGTCTCAACAAAAAGGCATGCC
>SKIJ01000024.1 GCA_007116495.1 Cryomorphaceae bacterium
TATCTACCGGACAAATAATCAGCGGAAGATTCGCTTGCTCTTTCAATCAATTGCTCAACAGTAAATGGTTTCAACGTTTTATGCTTGTTCTGCTGCTTTTCGACTTCACGTATCGTTGATTCTATTATATTAAATATCTCTTCGTCTTTAAGGCGCACCAGATATTCTATGGCCTTGAACTTTCTTGTTTGTAAATCCATATTCATTGCATATTATTTAATGCGTAAATTTACGAAGCATCGAAAATATAGCCGCAGCTTCGATACATGAAATAAACACTCCTCAACGAAAAACCTTCACGCGCTCACCATCCGCTCACCACCAACGTCTACAAGTAAGGTGTAATTCCCCGTTGACAGATGGCTCGGGCTAATGTATGCTTTGAGCTTTCAAGCTATGGCAATGAAACGTGATGATTTGTGCGCTATTCTGGCCATGCACATTCACGCCTATGACGATGAGGACAGCTAATGGTATAATGTTTTTTTCATGATGATGTTGTTTTTATGACGCAATGTCAATTGTTTTGAATGTACGATTTTAACGCATCCACATGCCTTTCAAACGCGCCCACACCCTTTTTAGTGACGCGGCATGTGGTGAGTGGATACTTTCCTTTAAACGACTTTTTGATCTCGATGTAGCCGGCATCAGACAGCTTCTGCAATTGCACACTGATGTTGCCCGACGTAGCACCAGTGGCTGATTTGAGGTATTTGAACTCAGCCTCTTCAACGCCTATAAGCAAACTCATCACCGCCAAGCGCAACTCCGTAGTAAGCAACGGGTCTAACGGCTTAAACATTAGACCTATTCTTTTTCGTCAACATCAATCCCGGCACTACATAGCCCAAGAAAATAGACACCGCGTACACAAGCAGGAAATCAACCGAGGAAAATAACGGCGACAGTGCTGCCGATGCCCAGAAAACCAACGCACCTATCATCAACGGGGTAAAACGAATGATGGCACCCGATACAAATGTTGCCAACCCTACAAGAATCAGTATGAACGGTGAAGGATTAATCTGATTGGCAATACTCACGAATATCACTACGAAGAGCGAGATGCCAAACCCCAACCAAACCAAACCGTATATTTTTCCAAAACGCGAGGAAACACCCTCCCGTTTTTCCTTGCGCTTTTCGTAAGCAATGGCAGCAGGAACACCGACAACAGTGATTCCGATCCATACATAGTTTGACGCACTACCCATGCCGAGTCCTATAAGAATGTACTGTGTAATGCACGCTGCAATTACCAATGACCCCCAAAGTAAAAAGTGAAAACCCGTTTCCGTTACGCGATTTCGCGCCATGTGTATCATCTCTTGAACCAAATCGAGGTTTTGTTTTGCTGTTTCTTGTTTCATCACAATTTATTTTAATCGTTAAACATGATGCAAATATAAAGTAGTTTATGTTATAAACAAGAATTATGATTTTTACTCTTCGTGTATAAAGAGTAAAAAAACGCACATACCAATGGGTACATGCGTTTTTACACATTCAAGGTCTAATTCAGGCAGAAATATTTACAAAAAGCTGTTACTTTAAGAAAACAACCATAACCAATACTGCTGCTTAAAACAAGGATATCTGACCGTTTTCACCGGTCTTTGGCGGATCCTGATCAGGCGTGTCGTTTTTATCACCGTCTTGTTCTCCGGCGGTGGTTTCTTGTTGACCTGCATCGTCGTCATTGGGTTCCGACTGTTGTTCCTCTATTTCGGGTTCTATCAAAGTCAACTTTTTCACCGGCTGACGCGTGAGCTGGTTACCCATTGCTTTTTGACCTTTTACCGAAATGAACTCGTTCAAGTCTATCACTTCATCATCCGGTTGGTTGCCTTTTATTTTTTTAAACGAAATGGTCACCGATGGACTGGGATGATAACTCACGTGCTCCATGTACGCACCGTCGGATTCAGATATGAATAATTCCTTTTTATCGGATGGCTCCGGTATAAAGCGCTTGACATAAAAACGCTCTTTCTCCGGCTCCCAGTAAATGACGGTTACAGGACGGTCGGACTGGTATTTTTCAATAATGAGCCAATCTTGTTCAAAATGGGTGGAAAAGTCGTATGGAAGCAGGCGATAATGTCCTTTAGAAGAAATCTCCAGCACCTTATCGTCGGCTGAAAAGCGGCCTAGTAAACGCCCACGTGCCTCTCCGTTAAGTCGCATTACGGTTTCATCTAACCAAATACGTCGCGGCGCGAGGGTACTGCTACCCTTTTCTTTGCGCTCAATTTTCTTTACCGGATATTTTGTTACCCTGTTTCCCTTTACGCCACGTCCCTTAATGGCCAACTCCGCCATATCTAAATCAAACCGCAATTTCTTGAGGTTTTTAATGGCACGGTGATGAACGGTAAGAGTTTCAGCTTCCCCGTTGGGGTTGGCAGAGAAGTAAAGAACTTCAGAGCCCTTAGTGCCTCGTGTCAAATCGTATTCGCGGTCGCGGGTTACACCATCTACAAAGAAGCGTTTCATGTAGGTGGGCCCCTTTGCGCCATCTTTGTATATGAAGTGGTAAATTTTTCGTTTATCGCCTTTTTTGAATACACTGGCGTAAATGATGTCTTTACCTACGTAGGTTTTTTGATCTACCTTGGTCACCATCATTACACCGTCACGACGAAATATAATGACGTCATCTATGTCTGAGCAGTCGCAGACGTATTCGGCCTTACGCAGTCCGATACCCACAAAGCCCTCTTCGCGGTTAACGTAGAGTTTTTCGTTGGCAATGGCTACTTTTTGTGCCTGTATATCGTCAAAGAGCTTCAACTCGGTCTTGCGGGTTTTATCTTTACCGTACTTCTCTTTTAGGTATTTAAAATAATTAATGGTGTACTCTACCAGGTTTTCTAGGTGGTTTTTATATTCCGCAATTTTTCCTTCAAGAGCCAGAATGTTGTCGTTGGCTTTGTCGGAATCGTATTTTGATATGCGCTTGATGCGAATCTCCGTTAAGCGAACTACATCATCGTCGGTAACCGGTCGAAGCAGGTGACCGATGTGTGGTTTCAACCCTTCGTGGATATTGCTGATCACTTCCTCCCAAGATTCTGCTTCTTCGATGTCGCGATAGATTCGATTTTCGATGAAAATGCGTTCGAGAGATGCCATGTGCCACTCGTTTTCAAATGCGTCAAGCTTAACTTGGAGTTCTTGCCGGGTGATTTCGAGGGTGTTTTGTGTTGATAGTTTCAACAGCTCACTTACGCCTACAAACAGAGGGCGATCTTCAGCAATAACACACGCCAATGGCGAAATGGACACTTCACAATCGGTAAAGGCGTAGAGGGCATCAATGGTTTTATCGGGAGAAATATTGGGCGGAAGATGGATGAGCACCTCGACAAATTCGGCGGTGTTATCTTCAATTTTTTTAATCTTAATCTTCCCCTTATCATTGGCTTTGAGTATGCTATCGATCAAACTTCCGGTGGTTGTTCCAAACGGAATCTCACGAATCACCAACGTTTTTTTGTCGTAAATATCTATTTTTGCACGGACGCGTACACGGCCGCCTCGGTTTCCGTCGTTGTAGTTTGAAACATCGGCGATGCCTCCCGTAGGAAAATCGGGAACGATGGTAGCGTTCTTCCCCCTGAGAATTTTGATACTGGCGTCTACCAGTTCGTTAAAGTTATGGGGCAGCACTTTTGTTGACAATCCCACCGCTATACCTTCTACACCCTGTGCGAGAAGCAACGGAAATTTCATGGGGAAAAATACCGGTTCCTTTCCACGCCCGTCGTAAGTGGCCTGCCATTCGGTAATTTTCGGATTAAACGCAACTTCTAAGGCAAACTTAGTGAGCCTAGCCTCGATGTAACGCGGGGCAGCTGCACTATCTCCGGTGAGAATGTTACCCCAGTTACCTTGACAGTCTATCATCAAATCCTTCTGTCCCAATTGCACCAACGCATCACCAATAGACGCGTCCCCGTGGGGGTGGTACTTCATAGTTTGCCCGATGATGTTGGCCACCTTGTGGTAACGTCCATCATCCATTTCCTTCATGGCGTGAAACAATCGCCGCTGAACAGGTTTCGTACCGTCCTCAAGTGCCGGAACGGCACGTTCTAAAATAACGTAAGAGGCGTAATCGAGAAAGTAATCCTCGTACATCCCACTCACTCGCGTAAGACGTACATTATTGCCTTCCGGATTTTGGTCTTCGGGTAATTGATCGTTGGTGATGTCGTCTTCGGCCATTCTATACGCTATAGATTATCGTTAATTCCATACAGCAGTCAAGTGTGCGCGTTTTTAATGCTGTACGCACAACACCTATGACAGCGTAAATATAAGCCGACCACTTAAAGATTTTACGATTTACCGTGATTTTTTATTCACGTAAAACTGTGGGGTTTTCCACAACCCAACCACGAAGGAAGAACCTACTCCTTATCGGAAAACTTTGCCTTGTAATCAACAAGTGCTTGGTCGATGATTGTCAATGCTTCATCGCGCCCCTGAAACTCTTCAACAACTACAGTCTTCTTTTCCAGTTTTTTGTAGTCTTCGAAAAAACTTCTCATTTCAGACAGAAAATGCGATGGAAGTTCACTGACGTCGTTAAAGTGACTCACACTTTTATCGTCGGCAGCAACAGCAATGATTTTGTCATCCGCTTCACCTTGATCGAGCATCCGCATAACACCTATTACCTTTGAAGGAACAATGCACATGGGAACCACTTCGAGCTGACTAAACACTAGGATGTCTAGAGGGTCGTTGTCATCGCAATACGTTTTTGGAATGAATCCGTAATTGGCCGGATAATAAACTGCGCTGTATAAAACGCGGTCGAGGATTAACATTCCGGTATCTTTGTCCAACTCGTACTTAGCACGTGAGTTTTTTGGTATTTCGATGATGCCGTTTACGCGGTCGCTGGGGTTATCTCCTGCAGAGACATGATGCCAGGGATTAAACATAATGTTGTGTGTTTTTGAGGTGTGTATGAAAACAAACACCGCAGTTACGTTGAGCAACTACGGTGTTTATTGATGTTGATAGATTTACAAATTAAGCTTGTCCGGTAGGTCCGCCAAAGTTGATGGGATAATTCACTTGTTCTTGATCCCCCACTTCGCCGTGCGTTTGCTCAAACTTTTTTATGTTGTCGCTCAACGCGCGCAAAAAGCGCTTGGCGTGTTGGGGAGTAAGGATTACGCGTGACTTAACCCGTGCTTTGGGCACTCCGGGCATCACTTGTACAAAGTCAACCACAAATTCAGAGGGCGAATGATTAATGACGGCGAGGTTGCTGTAGACACCCCCGGCGACGTCTTCATTGATTTCAATGTTCATTTGCTGCTGTTGCGGCTGATTGGGATCGTTGGGATTGTCCATTATTATGCGTTTTCTGTTTGTTCAACGGACTCTTTCTCTGCTTCGAGTGTTTCGAGATCTTCGCGCGCACCAACAATGACATTGTTATAGTGCTTAAGACCTGTTCCTGCCGGTATTTTGTGACCAACAATAACATTTTCCTTGAGCCCTTCGAGGGTGTCCACTTTTCCACTGAGGGCAGCTTCGTTGAGAACCTTCGTTGTTTCTTGGAACGATGCCGCTGAGATGAACGATTTGGTTTGTAGAGATGCCTTGGTAATACCTTGCAGTACCGGTGTAGCTGTAGCCGGACGTGCATCACGTGCTTCAACTAAGGCTTTATCGGCTCTGCGCAGTCTGCTGTTCTCATCGCGCAATGCACGCGCCGTAACAATCATACCGGCCTTAAGCTCTTCAGAATCTCCGGGTTCTTCGACCACCTTTTTGTCGTATATCCAATCGTTTTGCTGGATGAAGTCGTAGGTATGTTCGAGGTTGCCTTGGAGGAATGTGGTATCTCCAGAGTCTTGAATCTCTACTTTACGCATCATTTGACGAACGATTACTTCAAAGTGCTTGTCGTTGATTTTCACACCCTGTAAGCGGTAAACTTCCTGAACTTCGTTCACGAGATATTCCTGAACTGCAGTTGGCCCTTGAATGGCGAGGATGTCTCCAGGAGAAATAGAACCTTCAGAAAGAGGCGTACCTGCACGTACGTAGTCGTTTTCCTGAACCAAAATTTGCTTAGAGAGATTGATCATGTAAACCTTGCGATCGCCGGTGCGGCTTTCAACAATAACCTCACGGTTACCTCTCTTAATTTTCGGTCCAAATGAAACGACACCGTCGATTTCGGAAACCACTGCGGGGTTTGATGGATTACGCGCTTCAAAGAGCTCGGTAACACGTGGCAAACCACCGGTAATATCACCAGCTTTCGACGATTTACGTGGAATTTTAACGAGCGTTTTACCCGCCTTGATTTTATCTCCATCTTCAACAGAAATAAGTGCGCCAACAGGAAGGTTGTAGGTTTTTACAAGTTCACCTGCTTCGTCGATGATGCGGATTACCGGAATCATCTTTTTGTTTTTAGACTCAGAGATGACCTTTTCTTGGAAACCGGTTTGCTCATCCACTTCGACGCGGAATGTCACCCCCTGCTCGATGCCTTCAAATTCAATGGTTCCCGCAGTCTCGGAGATGATGACTGCATTGTAGGGATCCCATTCACAGATCAAATCACCTTTTTTAACATTTGAACCACCCTTCATTCTTAGGATTGAACCGTAAGGAATGTTTGATGTTTGAAGAACAATACCTGTTTTGGGATCGCTGATGCGCAATTCAGCCGTACGACCAATAACGATATCAACAACTTCTCCGTCTGAGGTTTCGCCTTCAACGGTACGAAGTTCGTCTATTTCCATTTTACCATCGTACTTAGAGCGCAATGAAGAATCTTCCGCTACGTTACCTGCCGTACCACCAACGTGGAAGGTACGAAGAGTAAGCTGTGTTCCCGGCTCACCAATCGACTGGGCTGCTACAACGCCCACAGATTCTCCAATTTGAACCATCTTAGCCGTTGCTAGGTTACGGCCGTAACACTTAGCACAAATGCCTTTGGGGCTTTCGCATGTAAGTGGCGAACGAACTTCTATGCTTTGTAATGGTGACTCATCTATGCGTGCCGCCGTTTCCTCGTCGATCAGCTCTCCAGACTTGATATATACCTCATCAGTAAGTGGGTCGATGACGTCGTTGAGCGATACACGACCTACAATGCGATCACGGAGTGGCTCCACAACTTCTTCGTTTTTCTTTAGCGCACTTACCTCCAGTCCTCGAAGTGTTCCGCAATCGGGTTCGGTAATGATTACGTCTTGTGCTACATCCACCAAACGACGGGTTAGATAACCCGCATCGGCGGTTTTGAGTGCCGTATCGGCCAATCCCTTACGCGCACCGTGGGTAGAGATAAAGTATTCGAGAATCGAAAGACCTTCCTTAAAGTTCGAGATGATCGGGTTTTCAATAATCTCACCACCGGATGATCCCGATTTTTGGGGCTTGGCCATCAAACCACGCATACCAGAAAGCTGACGAATCTGTTCTTTAGAACCACGTGCACCGGAATCGAGCATCATGTAGATGGGGTTAAACCCTTGACGGTCGGTAATGAGGTGGTGCATTGCACGCTCGGTTAGGCGAGCATTGGTATTGGTCCATACATCAATGACCTGATTGTAACGTTCGTTATTGGTAATCAGACCCATGTTGTAGCTGGCGAGGATGTTGTTGATTTGCTCCTCGGCATCTTGGATAAGGGTTTCTTTTTCTTGCGGAATGATGATATCGCCCAAAGAGAACGACAATCCACCGCTAAAGGCTTGACCGTATCCTAGATTTTTCATGTCATCGAGGAACTGAGCAGTTTTTGGAATGTTTGTTTTACGAAGAATATCCGCAATGATATCACGCAATGACTTCTTAGTAAGCAACTGGTTTACAAATCCTACTTCTTCCGGTACGCATTTGTTGAAAATGACTCGACCTACTGTTGTCTCGATGAGCTTCGTTACAATCTGCTCGTTTTCTTCAATGCGAGCGCGCACTTTAATGGCTGCGTGAAGGTCTACTCGGCCTTCGTTGAGAGCGATACTCACCTCTTCAGCAGAATAGAACGTCATGCCTTCACCTTTAACCTTATGCTCGTCGCTGCTTTTGCGTTCTTTGGTAAGGTAGTAAAGACCCAATACCATATCCTGTGAAGGAACCGTAATTGGAGAACCATTTGCAGGATTGAGAATGTTGTGCGAGGCAAGCATCAATAACTGAGCTTCCAAAATTGCCTCAGGCCCTAACGGAAGGTGAACCGCCATTTGGTCACCGTCGAAGTCGGCGTTAAATGCCGTACAGGTCAACGGGTGCAATTGAATGGCCTTACCTTCAATCATTTTCGGCTGAAACGCTTGAATACCTAAGCGGTGAAGCGTTGGCGCACGGTTGAGCATAACGGGATGCCCCTTCATTACATTTTCGAGAATATCCCAAACAACAGGTTCGCGTTTGTCAATGATTTTCTTGGCAGACTTCACGGTTTTCACAATGCCGCGCTCAATCATTTTGCGAATGATGAACGGCTTGTAAAGTTCCGCAGCCATGTTTTTGGGAATACCACATTCGTGGAGTTTCAACTCAGGACCGATAACGATAACCGAACGACCGGAGTAATCCACACGCTTACCGAGTAGGTTTTGACGAAAACGTCCTTGTTTTCCTTTCAACGAGTCGGAAAGTGACTTAAGCGCTCTATTGCTGTCGGTTTTAACCGCCGTTGCTTTACGGGTATTGTCAAACAACGAGTCAACCGATTCTTGAAGCATGCGCTTTTCGTTGCGCAAAATCACTTCCGGTGCTTTGATTTCGAGCAAACGCTTCAGACGGTTGTTGCGAATGATCACACGACGGTAAAGGTCGTTGAGGTCGGAGGTGGCAAAACGGCCACCGTCTAGTGGCACAAGCGGACGCAGTTCAGGCGGAATAACCGGTACCACCTTAATGACCATCCACTCAGGATTGTTCTCGATGCGTGAATTGGCATCGCGCACAGCTTCCACAACGGAAAGGCGCTTTAATGCTTCCTGGCGTTTTTGCTGGGAAGTTTCCTTGTTAGCGCGATCGCGAAGGTGGTAAGACAACTCGTCGAAGTCCATACGCTGTAAAAGCATAAGGATTGCTTCGGCGCCCATTTTTGCGATGAATTTATTGGGATCGTTGTCGTCGAGGTATTGGTTTTCAACCGGCAAGCGGTCGTAAACCTCTAAGTACTCCTCTTCAGTGAGAAACTCCATATACTCGAGCGGAGAGCCATCGGGCTTGGTGGCAGCACCGGCCTGAATGACGATGTAACGCTCGTAATAAATGATCATATCCAACTTTTTGGTGGGCAAGCCCAGCAAATAGCCGATTTTATTCGGAAGTGAGCGGAAGTACCAAATGTGCGCGACGGGAACCACCAAGCTAATGTGCCCCATGCGTTCGCGGCGCACTTTCTTTTCGGTTACCTCTACACCACAACGGTCACAAACAATTCCTTTGTAGCGAATGCGCTTATACTTTCCACATGCACATTCGTAATCCTTTACAGGACCAAAGATGCGTTCGCAGAAAAGACCATCGCGTTCCGGCTTATGCGTACGGTAGTTAATGGTTTCCGGCTTGAGGACCTCACCACTGGAACGCTCGAGAATGTACTCCGGCGATGCCAAACTGATGGTGATGGATTTAAACGTGCTGCTAAATGAATTGCGATCCGTTGATTTATTAAAAGCCATGAGAATGTTGTTTTTTGTTAATAACTGCGTCCCAACTAGTCGAGGGTAACTTTAAGTGCCAAACCTGACAATTCGTGCAACAATACGTTGAACGATTCAGGAATGCCCGGTTGAGGAAGCGCTTCACCCTTAACGATGGACTCGTAGGTTTTTGCGCGGCCCATTACGTCGTCGGACTTAACGGTAAGCAGTTCTCTAAGTATGTTAGACGCACCAAATGCTTCGATGGCCCAAACCTCCATTTCTCCAAAACGCTGTCCACCAAATTGGGCTTT
The DNA here is from genome assembly GCA_007116495.1 of Cryomorphaceae bacterium. Lineage (GTDB taxonomy): Bacteria > Bacteroidota > Bacteroidia > Flavobacteriales > Schleiferiaceae > CSBr16-58. The sequence continues at coordinate 9,974 of SKIJ01000024.1, forward strand.
ACCACCCAATGGTTGCTGCGTTATCAATGAGTATGGTCCGATGGAACGGGCGTGCATCTTATCGTCTACCATGTGCCCCAGTTTGAGCATGTAGATGACCCCAACGGTTGCCGCTTGATCAAAGCGCTCTCCGGTTCCACCATCGTAAAGGAAGGTGTGACCAAATCGGGGGATGCCGGCTTCGTCGGTAAGTGCGTTGATTTGATCGATGGATGCACCGTCGAAGATGGGCGTAGCGAATTTCTTTCCGAGCTTCTTACCGGCCCAACCAAGTACGGTTTCGTAAATCTGTCCGATGTTCATACGCGATGGGACACCCAACGGGTTTAGTACGATATCCACAGGTGTTCCGTCTTCGAGGAACGGCATGTCTTCTTGGCGTACGATTTTCGCAACAATACCCTTGTTACCGTGACGACCAGCCATCTTATCCCCCACTTTCAACTTACGTTTTTGTGCAACGTAAATCTTGGCGAGTTTCAGTATTCCGGCAGGTAGTTCATCACCTACGCTGAGGTTGAACTTCTTGCGACGCAAAGCACCGCGAATGTCACCTACTTTGATCTTGTAGTTGTGTAGCAATTGAGCGATCAACTCATTGCGCTCGTCGCTGGTGGTCCATGTACCACCTGCGATACGGGTATAATCTTCAACGGAATTGAGAACCTTTTGGGTGTACTTGGTTCCTTTGGCGATGACAACTTCGTTGAGGTCGTTGGTTACACCCTGACAGGTTTTACCGGCAACGATGATGTTGATTTTCTCAATGAACTTGGTACGCAGTTCCAATTCTTTTTCCGCAAAATCTTCGGTGAGCTTAGCAATTTGCTCTTTCTCGTGCTGACGCGATTTCTTGTCTTTAAGTGCACGAACGAAGAGTTTTTTATTGATGACCACACCATAAGAGCTTGGGGGTGCCTTCAAAGAAGCATCTTTGACGTCACCGGCCTTATCTCCAAAAATTGCGCGGAGTAATTTCTCTTCCGCAGTGGGATCGGATTCTCCTTTTGGCGTGATTTTACCAATGAGAATATCGCCGGGATTGATTTCGGCTCCAATGCGGATGATACCGTTTTCGTCGAGGTCTTTGGTTGCCTCTTCACTAACGTTTGGTATATCGTTGGTCAATTCTTCTGTTCCCACCTTGGTATCGCGAACTTCAAGCGTGTACTCACTGATGTGAATGCTGGTGAAAATATCCTCGCGAACTACCTTCTCGGAGATCACAATTGCATCCTCAAAGTTATACCCTTTCCAAGGCATGAATGCTACTTGTAGGTTGCGTCCGATGGCCAATTCACCTTGCTCGGTTGCGTATCCTTCACAGAGGACGTCACCTTTTTTAACGCGCTGTCCGAGTTTTACAATTGGACGAAGGTTGATGCACGAGCTTTGGTTTGTTTTGCGGAACTTGACCAAATTGTATTTCTTGATGTCACCTTCAAAAGAAACCAATTTCTCATCTTCGGTTAAGTCGTAGCGAATGTGAATTTCACGTGCATCTACAAACTCAACAACTCCGTCTTTTTCGGCGTTAATCAGCACACGCGAATCGCGGGCAACTTGTCTTTCCAAACCAGTACCTACAATTGGTGACTCAGGCAACATAAGCGGTGTCGCTTGACGCATCATGTTGGATCCCATCAATGCACGGTTGGCGTCATCGTGCTCGAGGAACGGAATCAACGATGCGGATATGGATGCAATTTGGTTGGGAGCGACATCCATCAACGATACCTGATCGGGTTCGTTGATCGGGAAGTCACCTTCTAATCTGGTTTTTACTTTTTCATTTTCGAAGGTTCCGTCATCTCCTACCGGAGCATTGGCCTGAGCAATTACCTGCCCTTCCTCTTCTTCTGCGCTCAAGTAAATGGGTGTTTGATCGTAACGAACACGGCCATTTTCTACGGGTCGATAAGGTGTTTCTATGAAACCTAATTTGTTGACCTTCGCATAAACACACAAAGACGAAATCAGACCGATGTTTGGACCTTCCGGCGTCTCAATCGGACACAAGCGGCCATAGTGCGTAAAATGAACGTCACGAACTTCAAAACCGGCACGTTCTCGTGATAGACCACCGGGCCCTAAAGCCGACAAACGGCGTTTATGGGTCACTTCAGCCAATGGATTCGTTTGATCCATAAATTGGCTAAGCTGGTTGGTTCCAAAGAATGAATTAATGACCGAAGACAACGTCTTGGCATTAATCAAATCAATGGGCGTAAATACCTCGTTATCACGAACATTCATGCGCTCACGAATGGTACGCGCCATACGGGCAAGACCAACACCAAATTGAGCAGCGAGCTGTTCACCCACTGTACGTACACGACGATTGGATAAGTGGTCGATATCATCCACTTCCGTTTTGCTATTCACCAACTGAATCAAATACTTAATGATGCTGATGATGTCGTCTTTGGTGAGTACCTGCTTGCCTTCTTCAATGTTGAGGCCAAGCTTTTTGTTGAGGCGGTAACGACCTACATCTCCTAAACTATAACGTGTTTCGGAGAAGAAAAGTTTGTCGATGATGCCACGTGCGGTCTCTTCGTCTGGCGGTTCTGCGTTGCGAAGTTGACGGTAGATGTACTCCATAGACTCCTTTTCGGAGTTGGTTGGATCCTTTTGGAGTGTGTTGTAAATAATGGAGTACTCAGACGATTCGATGTCTTCTTTGTGAAGAAGAACCGTTGGTACTTCAGCTTCGATGATTAACGGAATGTTCTCTTTGCTGATGATTTCGTCGCGATCTATGATGACCTCGTTTCGCTCGATGCTTACAACCTCACCGGTATCTTCATCGACAAAATCTTCAACCCATGACTTTAAAACACGCGCGGCCAGTCTACGACCAATAACGCGTTTAAGACCGGCTTTGGAGACCTTAATTTCTTCCGCAAGGTCAAAAATTTCAAGAATATCTTTGTCGCGAACGTACCCAATGGCGCGTAGAAGCGTTGTTACGGGCAACTTCTTCTTACGATCGATATATGCGTACATCACCTCGTTGATGTCCGTTGCAAATTCTATCCAACTCCCTTTAAACGGAATGATTCGCGCGGAGTACAATTTTGTTCCGTTGGCATGGAAACTTTGTCCAAAGAACACCCCTGGTGAACGGTGTAATTGAGAAACGACAACGCGTTCCGCACCGTTGATGATGAACGTACCACGTGACGTCATATAGGGAATGGTACCTAGATATACATCTTGTACGATGGTTTCAAAGTCCTCGTGCTCGGGATCTGTACAGTAAAGTTTTAGACGTGCTTTAAGCGGAACACTATAGGATAGCCCACGTTCGATACACTCTTCCTCATTGTATCGTGGAGGGTCCACGAAATAGTCGAGAAATTCCAATACGAACTGATTTCGTGAATCCGTGATGGGAAAATTCTCGGAAAATGTTTTGAATAACCCTTCGTTGTTTCGGTCTTCGAGCTTGGTTTCAAGCTGAAAGAAATCTTGGAAGGATTTTATCTGAATATCCAGGAAGTCGGGATATTCCAGTGGTGTTTTTATAGAGCCAAAATGAATGCGCTCATTGGAGGAAGAAGTGGTCACGGAACTCGCCATAGAAATGAATATTATATTAACGCAAAAAGGTTTAGGCCTGAAAAACTCAAGCCTAAACCATAAAAAAGTGGGTGAGTTGTTATTTCAACTCTACCTCAGCACCAGCTTCTTCTAGTTGAGCTTTGAGTGCTTCGGCTTCGTCTTTAGCGATACCTTCCTTAACGGCTTTAGGTGCGCTATCGACAATCTCTTTGGCCTCTTTAAGACCTAAACCTGTAAGTTCTTTAACAAGTTTAACAACAGCAAGTTTAGAAGAACCTGCTGCTTTAAGGATAACGTCGAATTCGGTTTGCTCTTCAGCAGCTTCACCGTCTCCGGCAGCAGGGCCACCAGCTACAGCTACAGCAGCTGCTGCAGGTTCAATACCGTATTCTTCTTTTAGGTAATCAGCAAGTTCAGTTACCTCTTTTACGGTAAGATTTACAAGCTTGTCGCCCAGTTCTTTGATGTCAGACATGATCAGTTGTTTTTAAAAAATTAGTCAATCGGTAAACACTATGTGGAAGCTGAGTGCGTACACTTTTATTGCGCTCGTTCTTCGAGCGTTTTAAGTAGCCCTGCGATGGTACCACCGCTGGATTTGAGCGCAGAAACAACATTCTTCGCCGGTGATTGAAGCAGCATAACAATATCGCCGATGAGTTCTTCGCGCGACTTGATGTTGCTCAACGCCTCTAATTGGTTATCGCCAATGTAAATGGCTTCCTCAATAAAGGCACCTTTGAGAATGGGTTTCTCCTGCTTTTTCGTACGAAAGCTCTTGATCAATTTTGCGGGTGCATTACCGGCCTCTGCAATCATGATGCTGGTATTGCCCTTCAAAATCGGGTAAAGTTCGTCGAATTCTTTTTCACTTTGCTCCATCGCTTTGCGGAGCAGTGTATTTTTAACAACTTGCATCTTAATGTTTTTGTTAAAACACATACGACGCAATGCAGATGTATCCTCGGCGTTTAGCCCTGAAATATCGGCAATGTAAATCACATTGTTGTCTTTCAGTGTTACGGCTAACTCACCAATGGCTGCAGCTTTTTCTTCTCTAGTCATTTCGTGTGAAGATTAATGGTGATGGGTTGATTAAACAGACTTGGCATCGATGGGGATACCGGGGCCCATTGTACTGGAAAGGTAGATGCTTTTAATGTACGTACCTTTTGCAGCTGTTGGTTTAAGACGCAACAACGTGTTGATCATCTCGGCGGCATTTTCGCGGATCTTATCCTTGTCGAATGAAGCCTTACCTACGCTGGTGTGAACGATGCCGTAACGGTCAACTTTAAAGTCGATCTTACCGGCTTTCACTTCAGATACTGCTTTCGCAACGTCCATTGTTACTGTTCCGGACTTGGGATTAGGCATTAAGCCACGAGGCCCTAAAACACGTCCCAATGGACCAAGTTTACCCATCATAGCGGGAACGGTAATGATGACATCTACGTCTGTCCATCCATCCTTAATTTTCGCTAGATACTCGTCGGAGCCAACGTAGTCAGCACCTGCATCTTTAGCTTCTTGTTCTTTATCTGCGGGAACGAGCGCTAATACACGTACGTTTTTACCTGTACCGTGTGGTAAGGTTACAACGCCACGTACCATTTGATTGGCTTTACGTGGATCAACACCTAAGCGAACTGCTAAGTCCACGGAGGCATCAAATTTTGTTTTACTCGTATCTTTGATTAACCCGGCAGCTTCTTCGAGAGAATAGGTTTTATTCTTGTCGATAAGGTCGCGAATCGCCTTTTGATTTTTGGTCAATTTTGCCATGATTTATGAATTAAAAGGTGATGGTCCGGTGATGGTCAACCCCAAGCTGCGTGCAGTACCCGCAACCATTTTCATAGCTGACTCTTCGGTAAATGCATTGAGATCGGGCATTTTATCCTTGGCGATTTCACGCACTTGATCCCACGTTACTTTACCAACTTTCTTACGATTGGACTCAGGTGAACCACCTTTGATTTTAGCGGCTTCCATTAGCTGAACGGCTGCGGGTGGGGTTTTAACAACAAAATCGAAGGATTTGTCGGTGTAAACCGTGATCGCTACCGGCAGTACTTTACCTGCTTTATCCTGCGTACGGGCATTGAATTGCTTGCAAAACTCCATGATATTAACACCCTTGGCACCCAGTGCGGGTCCAACTGGTGGTGAAGGGTTTGCAGCGCCACCACGTACCTGTAGTTTAATCAGGCCTGAAACTTCTTTTGCCATATTATTGGTCGTTTATTGTATTGTAAAAATTCAACGTTGATACTGTGGGTTGGAAGCGCACCTGTATCGAACGAGCTCACATCTATTGTTTAACTTTCTTTTTCTACTTGCATGTAGTTGAGTTCAAGGGGAGTTTTGCGGCCAAAAATCTTCACCATTACCTCCAACTTACGCTTTTCTTCATTGATTTTTTCAATGGTTCCAATGAAACCATTAAACGGCCCATCAACAACTTTAACAGACTCGCCAATGACGTATGGGATATTGATTTGCTCAGGAATTTCACTGAGTTCGTCCATTTTACCCAACATACGCTTAACTTCATTCTCGCGCAACGGCACCGGGTCTCCACCTTTTGTCTCACCGAGAAAACCTATGACGCCGGTTACGTTTTTAATGGTGTGAACCATTTCGCCATCTAACAAGGCTTCAACCATGATGTATCCCGGAAAATAATTGCGCTCTTTAGACACTTTTTTTCCGTTTCTAATTTGATACACTTTTTCCGTAGGCACTAAAATCTGACCGAGATAATCCGACAAATTATTGTGCTGGATTTCCATCTCGATGTAATTCTTGATTTTGTTCTCTTGGCCACTAATGGCACGAACAACAAACCACTGCATACCCGGCTTTTTATTTGAATCTGTCATAGAGCAGGTTGTAGGTGGTTAAAATAGGTTATAAAAGCCTTCAAGCACAAAGCGAATTGATCGGTCCATTGCAAAGATGAGCAATGCAATAATGGCTGATGCAATGGCAACGACAACTGAACTCTTTTGGAGTTGTTTAAGCGTTGGCCACTTCGTCTTGTTTACTAGTTCAAGATAGGACTCCTGAACATAAATGCGAATCTTTTCCATGGTTGTTAGTTGGCACGGGTGGAGAGATTCGAACTCCCATCAACGGTTTTGGAGACCGCTATTCTGCCATTGAACTACACCCGTAATTTAGCGGAAAAAGGCGCCCCGAAAAAACTGGGTTTTCGGGACA